>NZ_JBSGXB010000031.1:0-40545 GCF_053609185.1 Streptomyces sp. NPDC054956
GCCCGGGTGGGGTGGGGGGCCGCTGCGCGCGCGGCACCCGGCTGCGCCCGGGCGTCCCGGGGCTCCGCCCCGGACCCCGCGCCTCGAACGCCGGCGGGGCTGGATTTTGCCCCGGTGCGGGGTCGCTCGTTCAGACTGAAAGGCCACGCCAGTGCTCGGCATGTTCCTGCAGTTGGCCGTCATGGTGGCGGCCATCGCTCTAGGGTCCCGCAAGGGCGGGGTCGCCATGGGGCTCTGGGGGGCCGTCGGGGTGTTCGTGCTCGCGACGTTCTTCGGGGTCGTCCCCGCCGACACCTCGGGCATCGTCGACGTCATGCTGATCATCCTCGCGGTGATCATGGCCGCCTCCGCGATGGAGGCCGCGGGCGGCATCGACTACCTCGTCGGGCTCGCCGAGAAGGCGATCCGCCGCAAGCCCAGCCGCGTGGTCTACGTGGCTCCCCTCGTGTCATGGGCCTTCACCCTGGGCGCCGGCACGGCGCACGTCTTCTACCCCCTGCTCCCCGTCATCCACGACGTGGCCCGCGAAGGCGGTGTCCGCCCGGAGCGGCCCATCGCCGTCTCCTCCATCGCGGCCACCTTCGGTATCACCGCCTCGCCCGTCTCCGCCGCCATGGCCGCCATGATCGTGATGTTCGACGGAGACGGCTGGAACCTGCCGAGGATCATGGCCGTCGCCGTGCCGTCCACGCTGCTCGGCGTGATCGTCGCGGCCACCGTGCAGTCCCGGATCGGCAAGGAGCTCGGGCAGGACGCCGAGTACCTGCGCCGCCTGGCCGCCGGCGAGATCGAGGCCCCCGCCCCGGCCGGAGCCGCCCCGGCGCTGCCGCCGCGGGCGCGCTGGTCGGCGTACCTCTTCCTGGGCGGGACCGTCGCCGTCGTGCTGAGCGGGCTCTTCCCGGGTCTGCGCCCGGACACGGGCAAGGGTCCGCTGTCGATGCCCGCCACCATCGAGATCCTGATGATGGCCGTGGCCGCGCTGATCCTGCTGCTGTGCAAGGTCGACGCCAAGCGGATACCGGGCACGGACGTGGCCAGGTCCGGGCTGGTCGCCGTCATCGGCGTCTTCGGGCTGTCGTGGCTGGGGCTGTCCTTCATCGGTGCGAACGAGGCCAGGATCACCGGCGCGCTCGGCGGGGTCGCGCAGGGCCACCCCTGGTTCTTCGCGGTCATGCTGCTGCTCCTCTCCGCGTTGCTGTTCAGTCAGGCCACGACCACCAAGGCGTTGATGCCCCTCGGGCTCGCCCTCGGTATCCCGGCCCCCCTCCTCATCGCGATGTGGCCCGCCGTGAACGGCTATTTCCTCCTCCCCACCTACGGCACCTTCATCGCGGCGATCAACTTCGACAGGACCGGCACCACCCGCGTCGGCCGCTTCGTCGTCAACCACTCCTTCATGCTGCCGGGTCTGATCACGACGTGCGTCGCGGTATCCACAGGCTTCGCTCTGGTTCGGATTGTCTGACCGGCTGACCTCTTCTCCCGACTTTCCGGAGATTCTTGTGAAAGTTTTCACAAGCGCACGAAGGACCTTCGCCCCACTCGAAATGCCAGGTCAGCCGGGATGGGCCACCCTTGGGTCTGGGGATCATGGGACTTTCGGGCCCCAGCTCAGGACCAACGCGGCGCCAAATGATCGATCAAAAGGCGTGCAATGGAAGCAAGCAATGAGGCGACTCGGAAGGTGCGGGCGATGACTGCCACCCCTGCGGAAACCACGAAGAACGGCGAGGCCTGGGAGGGCTTCAAGGGCGGTCTGTGGCGCGACGCCATCGACGTCCGCGACTTCATCCAGCAGAACTACACGCCGTACGAGGGTGACGACACCTTCCTCGCCGGCCCCACCGAGCGCACCACCGCCGTGTGGAAGGCGATCACGGACAAGTTCCCGGAGGAGCGCGAGAAGGGCGTCTACGACGTCGCGTACGACATCCCCTCGTCGATCACCGCACACGCCCCCGGCTGGATCGACCGCGACAAGGACCTGATCGTCGGCCTCCAGACGGACGCCCCGCTCAAGCGCGCGATCATGCCGTACGGCGGCTGGCGCATGGTCGCCGGCGCCCTGGAGACCTACGGTTACCCGGTCTCCGACGACCTGGAGAAGGTCTTCACCGAGTACCGCAAGACCCACAACGCCGGTGTCTTCGACGCGTACACCCCCGACATCCGCGCCGCCCGCAAGGCCGGCATCGTGACCGGCCTGCCGGACGCGTACGGCCGCGGCCGCATCATCGGCGACTACCGCCGCGTGTCGCTCTACGGTGTCGACCGCCTCATCGCCTTCAAGAAGGAGGAGAAGGAGGAGATCAACTCCCTCCCCGCGGGCAACCGTTCGCTGGAGGAGACGATCCGCCTGCGCGAGGAGCTCTCCGAGCAGATCCGCGCCCTCGCCGAACTCAAGGCGATGGCCGCCTCCTACGGGTACGACATCTCCGGCCCGGCCAAGACCGGCCGCGAGGCCATCCAGTGGCTGTACTTCGCGTACCTGGCCGCCGTGAAGGAGCAGAACGGCGCGGCCATGTCGCTGGGCCGCACCTCCACCTTCATCGACGTCTACCTCCAGCGCGACATCGAGGCCGGCATCCTCACCGAGGAGCAGGCCCAGGAGCTGGTCGACGACTTCATCATCAAGCTCCGCATCGTCCGCTTCCTGCGCACCCCGGAGTACGACGAGCTGTTCTCGGGCGACCCCACCTGGGTCACCGAGTCGATCGCCGGCATGGGCGAGGACGGCCGTCCGCTGGTCACCAAGACCTCCTTCCGCTACCTGCACACCCTCTACAACCTCGGCCCGGCCCCCGAGCCGAACATGACGGTCTTCTGGTCGCCGCAGCTGCCGCAGGGCTTCAAGGAGTTCTGCGCCCGGGTCTCGATCGACACCTCCTCGGTGCAGTACGAGTCCGACGAGCTGATGCGCCCGCGCTTCGGCGACGACACCGCCATCGCCTGCTGCGTCTCGGCCATGCCGGTCGGCAAGCAGATGCAGTTCTTCGGCGCCCGCGTGAACCTCGCCAAGACCCTGCTCTACGCGATCAACGGCGGCCGCGACGAGAAGTCCGGCGCCCAGGTCGGCCCGTCCACCGGTGCGATCACCTCGGACGTCCTGGACTACGACCAGGTCATGGTCAAGTTCGACGAGCAGATGGAGTGGCTCGCCGACACCTACGTCCACGCCCTGAACGTCATCCACTACATGCACGACAAGTACGCGTACGAGCGCATCGAGATGGCGCTCCACGACCGCGACGTGCGCCGCACCATGGCCTGCGGCATCGCCGGCCTCTCGGTCGCCGCCGACTCGCTGGCCGCCATCAAGTACGCCAAGGTCACCGCGCACCGCGACGAGACCGGCCTCGCCACCGACTACACCATCGAGGGCGACTACCCGGCCTACGGCAACAACGACGACCGCGTCGACTCGATCGCCGTCTGGCTCGTCGAGGAGTTCATGAAGAAGGTGCGCAAGCACCCGACCTACCGCAACTCCGAGCACACCCAGTCGGTGCTGACGATCACCTCCAACGTCGTCTACGGCAAGAAGACCGGCAACACGCCGGACGGACGCCGCGCCGGCGAGCCGTTCTCCCCGGGCGCCAACCCGATGAACGGCCGCGACACCCACGGCTACGTCACCTCGGCGCTGTCGGTCGCGAAGCTCCCGTACGAGGACGCCGAGGACGGCATCTCGCTGACCAACACCGTCACTCCCGACGGCCTGGGCCGCACCCCCGAGGAGCGGATCAAGAACCTGGCGGGCGTCCTCGACGGTTACATGGCGGTCGACGGCTTCCATATGAACGTGAACGTGCTCAACCGCGACACGCTCATGGACGCCATGGAGCACCCGGAGAACTACCCGCAGCTGACCATCCGCGTCAGCGGCTACGCGGTGAACTTCGTCCGCCTCACGCGCGCTCAGCAGCTCGACGTGCTGAACCGCACCTTCCACGGCTCTCTCTGACCCCGTCGAGAGACCCACGGACCGCGCGGCCCGGGGCCGGCCCTCACCCGGCCCCGGGACCGCGCGTCACCAGATCAGTCCACGGAATCTGGAAGCTGGAGCACCTGCCATGACCGTCCTGTTCGGTACGAGCCTTCCCGTCGGCCACGCCAACGCCGTCAGCGTGAGCGCGGGCCAGACGCCCGCCGCCGCCGCGACGAAGCGGCCGAGCGAGGGCACGGTGCACTCCTGGGACCTGTCCACCGGGGTCGACGGCCCCGGGACCCGGTTCGTCACCTTCCTGTCCGGCTGCCCGCTGACCTGCCTGTACTGCCACAACCCCGACACGTGGAAGATGCGCAACGGCAAGCGGACCTCGGCCGACGACGTCATCGCCGAAGCCGCCAAGTACACGAAGTTCATCTCCGCGTCCGGCGGCGGCGCCACCGTCTCGGGCGGCGAGCCGCTGCTCCAGCCCGTCTTCGCGGGCGAACTGCTGCACCGGATGAAGAACGACCTCGGGCTGCACACCGCCCTGGACACCTCCGGCTTCCTCGGGGTCCGCGCCACCGACGCGCTGCTGCGCGACGTGGACCTGGTCCTGCTCGACATCAAGTCCTGGGACCGGGAGACGTACAAGAAGGTGACCGGCCGCCCCCTGCAGCCGACCCTGGACTTCGCCCGCCGCCTCGCCGACCTCGGCAAGGAGGTGCACCTGCGCTTCGTGCTGGTGCCCGGGCTGACCGACGCCAGGGAGAACGTCGAGGGCGTCGCCGCCTTCGCGGGCACCCTCGGCAACGTCTCGCGGGTCGACGTACTGCCCTTCCACAAGCTGGGCGAGGGCAAGTGGCAGGCCCTGGACATGAACTTCACGCTCCACGACACCCCGGCGCCGACCGCCGGGCAGGTCGCCGAGGTGAAGGCGGTCTTCGCCGCGCACGGGCTGAACGCGGTCTGAGTCGCGGGCTGTCACCCGTACGGCGCACCGATGAACTCGGCATAACGGGCCGAATCGGTACAGACCACCTAGCGTGGTGCTGTGTCCGAGCCCTCAGATGTCATCGACGCCGCGCCGCCTCCACCGGCGCCCGAGACCCCGCCGCCGGCCGGGCGGTCCGTCGCCGCACGGGCCACCCTGGCCGGCACCGTCGTCTCGCTCCTCCTCATCCTCGCCATCGTGCTCGGCAGCCGGCTGCTGAGGGACTTCGACTCCGCCCTGCTGCCGTACGCCGTCGCCACCGTCTTCCTGGCCTTCGGCGTCGCCTACCGGTACACGGTGTGGGTCTCGGCCCCCGGCGCGCGCCGGCTCTTCAAGAAGGGCTTCGGCAGCTTCTTCTCGGCCGAGAACTTCCGCAAGGCACCCACCGCCCTGCCGAAGATGATCGCCACCTACCTCGGCTTCCAGAAGTTCCTGGGCGCCCGCTCCCGTTCCCGCTGGATCGCCCACCAGCTGATGTTCTGGGGCTGCCTCCTCGCCGCGGCGATCACCTTCCCGCTGACCTGGGGCTGGTTCACCTTCACCGGGGACAGCGCGACCGGCCCCGGGTACGAGATGCGGATCTGGGGCATCAAGGTCCTCGGCTTCGACTCCCTGAACATCCTGGGCTGGCTGATGTTCCACGGCCTGGACATCGCCGCGGTCCTCGTCATCCCCGGAGCCTCGTACTTCCTGTGGCGGCGGATGAAGGACCGCGGGGCCATGACCGGCCAGCGCTTCGCCTACGACATGCTCCCGCTGCTCTGCCTGATCGTGATCTCGGTGACCGGTCTGCTGCTGACCTTCTCCTCGATCTTCCTGCACGGCGGCGGATACGAGTTCCTCGCGATCCTGCACATGGTGTCGGTGGTGTTCACCCTCATCTACATCCCGTTCGGGAAGTTCTTCCACATCGTCCAGCGCCCGGCCGCCGTCGGCATGCAGCTCTTCAAGTACACGGCCCGCCAGGACGACCAGGTCTTCCTCTGCAAGCGCTGCGCGGAACCCATCGACACCACGCCGTACGTGGAGAACCTGCGCGGCACCATGCAGGACCTCGAGCTCGACTTCAACGCCTTCGTCGAATACTGCCCGCGGTGCAAGCGGGTGCTGCGCGGCAACGCCTACCTCTCGCACGTCAAGAAGGGCTTCAAGTGACCGCGACGGACCCCGCCAAGGCGGCCCCGCTGCCCCTCGACCCCTCCATCGCCCCGCCCGGCACCCGCAACTTCCGCGACGCCGGCGGCATCCCCGCCGACAAGTGGCACGCCGACCAGAACGGCGAGACCCTCGTCCCCACCCACTGCTGCTTCTGCGGCGTGCAGTGCGGGATGTACCTGCGCGTCGACAAGGGCGGCAAGGTCTTCGGCGTCGAGCCCCGCAACCACGACATCAACCGGATGCGGCTGTGCCCCAAGGGCATCAACGCCTACCAGCAGGTCAACCACCCCGACCGGCTGACCGCCCCGCTGATGCGGCGCTCGCGCGACGAGGAGTTCGAGGAGGTCTCCTGGGACGAGGCCCTGGACTTCACGGTCTCCGAGATCCGCCGCATCCAGGAGGCCCACGGCAACGACGCCTTCGGGCTGCTCGGCGGAGCCAGCCTGTTCTCCGAGAAGACCTACCTGGTCGGCAAGTTCGCCCGCGTCGCTCTCAAGACCAAGCACGTCGACTACAACGGCCGCCTGTGCATGGTCAGCGCCGCCGGCGCCAACAAGCTCGCCTTCGGCATCGACCGGGCCGGCAACCCCTTCTCCGACATCCTCCTCACCGACTGCCTGCTCATCGCCGGGTCGAACGTGGGGGAGTGCTTCCCCGTGATGACCCAGTACCTGTGGGGCGCGCGGGACCGCGGGGCCTCGCTGATCGTGATCGACCCGCGCGAGACGGCCATCGCCCGCACCGCCGACATCCACGTCGCGATCAAGCCCGGTACCGACTCCGCCTTCTTCAACGCCGTGCTGAACGTGGTCATCGCCGAAGGCCTCACCGACGAGGCCTACATCGCCGCGCACACCACCGGCTGGGACGAGGTCAAGAAGACCGTCGCCGAGTACCCGCCCGCCCGTTCCGCGGAGATCTGCGGGGTCCCTGCCGCCCAGATCGTCCAGGTGGCGCGCGTCTTCGCCGGTGCGGACAAGGCCATGGCCTGGCACGCCCGGGGCATCGAACACCACTCCCAGGGCGTCGAGAACTGCCTGTCCGTCATCAACCTGTGCGTGGCCACCGGCCACATCGGCAAGCCCGGCGCCGGTTACGGCACCATCACCGGCCAGGGCAACGGTCAGGGCGGCCGCGAACACGGACAGAAGTCCGACCTGCTGCCCGGCGGGCGCTCCATCACCAACCCGGAGCACCGCAAGCAGATCTGCCGGATCTGGGGCATCGAGGAGTCCGAACTCCCCGGCGCCGGCACCTCCATGATGGAGATGGTCTGGCAGATGCAGCGCAGGGAGATCCGGGGGCTCATCGGCATCTGCAACAACCCCTTCGTCTCCCTGCCCAACTACGCGGTGGTCAAGGACGGCTACGACACCGCCGAGTTCCACGCCCAGTTCGACTTCTTCCTCTCCGAGACGGCGGCCAACGCCCACGTCGTCTTCCCCGTCACCACCTGGGCCGAGGACGAGGGCGTGATGGCCAACGCCGAGGCCCGCGTGGTCAAGCACAACAAGGCCCAGGAACCCCCCGCGGGGGTGCGCACCGACACCTGGGTCATCTGCGAGCTCGCCAGGCGCCTGGGCGCCGGGAAGCACTTCGAGTTCCCCGGCTCCCGCGAGGTGTTCGAGGAACTGCGCGTGGCCTCCGCCGGCACCGTCAACGACTACTACGGGATCACCTACGACCGGCTCGACGAGACCGGCGGGATCGCCTGGCCCTGCCCCTCCACCGAGCACCCGGGAACCCCCCGGCTGTTCGAGGACGGCCGGACCTACCACCCCGACGGCAAGATCCACATGCAGGTCGTGGAATGGCATCCGCCCATGGACGCCTACACCGAGGAGTTCCCCCTCTCCCTCACCACCGGCCGCACCGTCGCGCACTTCCTCTCCGGCAACCAGACCCGCCGCCTGGGCGCCCTCGTCGAGCAGACCCCCCGCCCCTGGGTGGAGGTCCACCCCTCGCACGGCTTCGCCAACGGAGACCCGGTACGGGTGGTCACCCGCCGCGGCAGCGAGGTGTTCCCGGCCCTGGTCACCGAGGCCATCCGCCCCGACACCGTCTTCATCCCGTACCACTGGCCCGTCCCGACGGCCGCGAACGCCCTGACCATCGACGCCCTCGACCCCCGCTCGAAGATCCCCGAGTACAAGGTCTGCGCGGCCCGCATCGAGGCCGCCGAGCGGGTCGACGAGGTCCCCGCGCCGCCCACCGCACCGGGCCACGAGGCCTACCCGGAGACCCAGGTCTCCCGCACCGACCCCCTGCCCCCCACGTCCCCGCAGGGACGCGGCACGGCGGAGAGGAGCTGACCCGCCATGATGGGCCGCACGATCTTCATCGACCCGGGTCGCTGCATCGGCTGCCAGGCCTGCGTCTCGGCCTGCCGCGAATGCGATTCGCACCGCGGCAAATCGATGATCCACCTGGACTACACCGACCCCGGCATTTCCGTCGCCTCCCTTCCGAGCGTCTGCATGCACTGCGAGGACCCCGTCGCGCCCTGCGCCGAGGTCTGCCCCGCCGACGCGATCCTGGTGACCGCCGACGGAGTGGTCCAGCAGGCCGACACCACCCGCTGCATCGGCTGCTCGAACTGCGTCAACGCCTGCCCCTTCGGCATCCCGAAGATCGACCTCCAGGCGAAGCTGCAGATGAAGTGCAACCTCTGCTACGACCGCACCGCCTACGGCCTCGCCCCGATGTGCGCGACCGTCTGCCCGACCGGAGCCCTCTTCTACGGAACCCTCGAGGAGCTCCAGGCGGAGCGCCCCGGGGTCCAGGTCGCCGACTCCTTCGTCTTCGGAGACGTCGTCGTCCAGACCGGCGTGGCCATGGTCGTCCCCGCCGACAAGGTCCAGTGGCCGGTCCCCGGCGGCCTGCCCGTCGTCGAGATCAACGGAAGGGACGTCCGATGAGCGTCACCGAACAGCCCCCTCCGCACCCAGGCCCCCGGGGCGACGGCAACCCGGCCGACGGCGCGGCCGCCGACGCCGCGGTCGAGCAGCTGCGCGACCGGATCAGCGCCGACTCCCTCACCACCCGCCGCGACTACCTGCGGATCGTCGCCACCGTCTCCGGCGGCCTGGCCATCGGCGGTGTCGGCGTCGCCGCCGGCATCCTGCACCGGCACGGCGACAGCGAGGCCCTGCCCGCGCCCAAGAAGATCAGCGACGAGCTCGCCCCCGGCAAGTCCGTGGCCTTCCGCTTCCCCGGCGAGGACGACCGGGCGCTGGCCGTGCGGCTGGCCGACGGCTCGCTCGTGGGCTACTCCGCCGTCTGCACCCACCTGGCCTGCGGAGTGCTCTGGCGCGAGGACCGGGGCGCCGACGGCGAGCTGTACTGCCCCTGCCACGAGGGCGTCTTCGACGCCCGCACCGGCGAGGTGACGGCCGGTCCTCCGCCGCGCCCGCTGCCCAGGATCCTCCTGATCGAGCAGGGCGACGGCAGCGTCTGGGCCGTCGCCACCGCCCGGTCGGGAGAGCCGGCCAAGGAAGCGCTCTGCCGGCAGTTCGGCGACAAGCACCCCGAGGAAGCCGCCGGCTTGGGCTGCCCCGGGACGGCCCGCGCCGGAGCCCCCGAACGGAGGCCCACATGAGTGACACGCCCCTGCCTCCCCGCCCGGAGTACCACCCGGGCAGCGCCGAGCCCCGCCTCAACCGCCCGGTGCACGAGAGGTACCCCCAGATCCGCTCCACCAGCGGCTACGGGGACCCCCGGATCCGCCACACGGGTCCGGGCCCCGGAGCCGGCACCGAGCAGGAACCCGAGCGCTCCTCGAAGCTCAACGCGCGTCTGGCCCTGGCCCTCACGGTCGTGATCGGGCAGCTCTGGGCGCTGACCGTGACCGTCAACGAGTGGATGAAGGGCAACACCGGCACGGCCTGGTGGGGAGCGGGATTCCTGATCCTCTCCTTCCTCGTAGTGATCGGACTGTGGCTCCTCGACCCGAAGGACCGATGACCATGTCGATACCCACGCCCACCCCGCCCGCGGTGCGTTCGCACCGCATGGAGACCTACAAGCCGGGCGCCACCATCGGTGACTGGCGGCCCGAGGACGAGGGCTTCTGGCAGTCCACCGGGCGCCGGGTGGCCCAGCGCAACCTCTGGGTCTCGATCCCGGCGCTGATGCTCGGCTTCGTGGTCTGGCAGGTCTGGTCGGTGACCGTGGTCAAGCTGAACGACGTCGGCTTCGGCTTCTCGAAGTCGCAGCTGTTCTGGCTGACCGCCATCCCCGGGATCACCGGCGGCACCTTCCGGATCCTGTACACCTTCATCGGGCCGATCTTCGGCGAGCGGAAGTTCACCGCCTTCAGCACGATCATCCTGGTCGTGCCGATGCTGTGGCTGGGCTTCGCGCTCCAGGACACCGGGACCCCGTACTGGGAGCTGGCGCTGATCGCGGCCGTCTGCGGGATCGGCGGCGCGAACTTCGCCTCCTCGATGGCGAACATCGGCTTCTTCTTCCCCAAGCGGGAGAAGGGCAGCGCCAACGGCCTCAACGGCGGTCTCGGCAACCTCGGCGTCAGCGTGGTCCAGCTGATCGCCCCGCTGGTGGTCACGGCGGCCGTGCTGGGCGCCCCGGCGGGCGGACCGCAGCACGACGCCAAGAAGAACACCGACATCTGGCTCCAGAACGGCGCCTTCCTGTGGGTGCCGCTGCTGGTCATCATGGCCCTGCTCGCGTGGTTCCTGATGAACGACCTGAAGGTGGCCGCGGCCCCCTTCAGCCAGCAGAAGATCATCTTCAAGCGCAAGCACAACTGGCTGATGACCTGGCTCTACGTCGGCACCTTCGGGTCCTTCATCGGGTTCGCGGCCGGCCTGCCGCTGCTGATCAAGAACAACTTCGAGGCGCAGGGCTACCAGGCCACCACCTATGCGTGGATCGGCCCCTTCGTCGGCGCGATCATGCGCTGGGGAGGCGGCTGGCTCTCCGACAAGATCGGCGGCGCCAGGGTCACCATGCTCTCGTTCGTCGGCATGGCCGCCGCCCTGGTCGTGGTGATCTTCGCGCTGCCGTCCGGCGGCGACCAGGGCAGCTTCTGGGCCTTCTTCATCGGCTTCCTGGTGGCCTTCGCCTTCTCCGGCCTGGGCAACGGCTCCACCTTCCGGCAGATTCCGGTGATCTTCCGGGACCAGCACATGAAGCAGGTCGAGGGCCAGAGCCCCGAGGTGCGGGCCGCGGCGCTGAAGCAGTCGGAGATGGAGGCGGGTGCCGTCACCGGCTTCTCCTCGGCCATCGCCGCCTACGGCTTCTTCTTCATCCCCGCGATGTTCGCGGCCATGGCCGTCACCAACGCACTGTGGATCTTCATCGGCTTCTACGCCACCTGCCTGGTGGTGTGCTGGTGGTTCTACGCCCGCAAGGGCGCCGAGGCTCCCAGCTGAGCGGGGCCGGTGGCGGGGACGGCCGTACCCTGGAGGCATGAGCGACGCCCCCGCCACCGCACCGCAGGACCCGCAGGACGCACCGGCCCCGGAGGGGGCGCGGCCCGCGAAGCCGAAGCCGCGGCTGGTCTTCGACGACCCGCTGGACCAGCAGTCCTCGGACGACACCGACCGGGGCTGGGGCGAACGGCCGCCCGCCGGCGGAAGCGCGGCCGACCTGGCCCGCTTCCTCGACGAGAAGCCGCCGCACCACGTCTGAGCCCGCGGAGCGGTCAGTAGCCGCCGCGCGACCCCGGCGCCCCGGCGCCACCGCCGTTCGCGCCCCGCTGGGCGATCAGCTCGTCGCGGATCTCCTTGAGGACCACCAGCTCGGTGATCTCCATGGTCTCCTGGACGCCTTCCTTCGCCCTGCGGCGCTGCTCGACCTTGGCGAGGTACTTCGCCATCGGCAGGACCATCAGGAAGTAGACGACCGCCGCAGTGATCAGGAAGGTGAGTGCCGCGTTCAGCACCGAGCCCCAGAGGAGCTCCACGCCCGTCGTCTTGCCGTCCGCGCCGGTCGTGCAGGGATCCTTGATGCAGGTCTTGTAGGCGTCCAGGCTCTGCGTACCGACGAGGCCGATCACCGGGCTGATCAGGCCCTTCACCACGGAGTTCACGATGTTCGTGAACGCGGCACCGATGACCACGGCCACCGCCAGGTCGACCACGTTGCCGCGCATCAGGAAGGCCTTGAAGCCCGCCAGGACGCTCTCCTTCTTCTTCTCGCTCACCACTGAGCCTTTCTTCGCATCTACAGAACATGGAGCCAACGGTTCCGAAAGCTACGGCAGTCCGGGCCCGGCGTGTCCAATCGACGCCCACCTCGAGGTGACTTGACTGCGCGTCTGTGCGATTCAACACAGCGTCACCGCCAGTCGGGACACAGTGCCCGCCCCCACGAGATCCCGCGCGGTTTCCCGGGGCACGGACAGCACCACCAGGGCCCCACCGTCCCCAACACCCTTCTCGGAATCGGGTACTTCGGCAACTCGGGCCCCCGCCGCCACCACACGGGGCGGCCCGCCGCGCTCCGCCGCGACCACGTCCACCCGGTCGCCGGGTCGCAGCAGGCGCACCGTCGCCGCGTCCGCGATGCGCACCGGCGCGGAGACCATCCGCACCGCCGCCGGGGGAGCCGCCCGGGCGCTCCGTGCCGCGGGCGGAGCCGCGCCCCGTGAGGCCTGCGCCTCGGTTCCGCCCACCGCCAGCAGGGCCGCGGCGACGGCCAGTCCGGCCGCTCCACCGCGCCGCCGGCGCCGTACGGCCCTGCGCAGCCGGTCCCCGCCCCGCCCCACGCGAAGCGGGGGGAAGGGGGGAACGGGGCGCGCGGGGGGACACGTGGCGGAATGGGGACGAGGGACGGGGGAGGGGCGGGCGGGGGTGTGGGTGTGCGCGTGGAAGTCGGACGAAGGGCGGGAAGGGTGGGAAAGGCTGGAAGGGGTACGGGACTTCGCGGTCATGACGGCCACCACCAGACGGAGAGGGATCCGATGCCCGGACCCAGCGCCCGGACACCCCTCACGATCCACCGCCCCGCCGACTCCCGCCCGGGCCTGTGGATGATCCCCAGCCTGTGGATATCGCCGTCACCCCCAGGAGTTACCGCCCGCCGCGATCGGCGGTGATCAGCCGCGATCGGCCGCGATCCGCCGCAGCGCGTCCACCGGATCCGGGGCCCGGGTCACCGACCGGCCGACCACGATGTGCGAGGCACCGGCCCCGAACGCCGCCGCCGGGGTCCCGGCGCGGGCGTGACCGCCCGCCTCCCCGCCGGGCAGCCCGTCGTCCGGCAGCGTCACGCCCGGTGTGACGATCAGCGGGCCGGGCCCCAACAGGCCGCGCAGCGGCCCCGCTTCCCGGGGCGAGGCGATCACCCCGTCGCACCCGGCATCCGCCGCCAGCCGGGCCAGCCGCAGCACCTGCGCGTCGGGGTCCGCACCGATGCCGATGTCGGCCAAGTCGCTCCCGGTCATGCTCGTGACCACCGTCAGCGCGAGCACCCGCAGCCCCGGGAACTCCCGCGCGGCCTCTACCGCCGCCGCCATGATCCCCGTACCGCCCATGGAGTGGACGGTGACCATGGAGGCGCCCAGTGAGCCGGCGGCGCGGACGGCGCCCGCCACGGAGTTCGGGATCTCGAAGAGCTTCAGGTCGAGGAAGACGTCGTGGCCCTGGCCGACGAGCTCGCGCACGAGGTCCGGCCCGGCGGCGGTCAGGAGCTCCAGGCCGATCTTGTAGGAGCCGCAGGTGCCCCCGAGGCGCGCTACGAGGGCCCGGGCGTCGGCGGCGTTGTCGAAGTCGAGGGCGACGATGATCCGGTGACCGGCAGGGGTGTCCATCCCGCCAGTGTCCGGACCCGGCCGCCCGGGCGGACCGCCGGGGCCGGGATCGGACCCCGCGCAGGCCCGGACCCCGCGCAGGCCTGGACCCCGCGCAGGCCCGGACCCCGCGCAGGCCCAGGAAATCCGGGCCACCCGCCTACGGCAGCTCGATCCCCAGGTCCCAGCCGTCGTGCGCGTGGGTGCACAGGCAGGCGCGGGACTCCGTCGGGGGCAGGGCGGCCACCGCGTCGAAGAGGACCTCGCGGAGCCGGCCGACGTTCTCGCCGAAGACCTTCAGGACCTCGGTGTGGGAGACCCCCTCGCCCGCCTCGGCGCCCGCGTCCAGGTCCGTGACCAGCGCCATCGAGGTGTAGCAGAGGCCCAGCTCGCGGGCGAGGACGGCCTCGGGGTGTCCGGTCATGCCGACCACCGACCAGCCGGCCGCCGCGTGCCACCGGGACTCGGCGCGCGTCGAGAAGCGCGGCCCCTCGATGACGACCATGGTGCCGCCGTCCACCGGCTCCCACTCCCGCCCGCGCGCCGCCGCCAGCGCCACGGACCGGCCCACCGGGCAGTACGGGTCGGCGAAGGTGGTGTGCACGACGTTCGGGACCGAGCCGTCGGGCAGGGGCTCGCCGTCGAAGTAGGTCTGGGCGCGGGACTTCGTACGGTCGACCAGCTGGTCGGGGACGAGCAGCGTGCCCGGGCCGTACTCGGGGCGCAGGCCGCCGACCGCGCACGGGCCCAGGACCTGGCGGACGCCGACCGAGCGCAGGGCCCACAGGTTGGCCCGGTAGTTGATCTTGTGCGGGGGAACCGTGTGGCTCCGGCCGTGCCTCGGCAGGAACGCCACGGTCCGGCCGGCCAGCTCGCCGAGGTACAGGGAGTCGCTGGGAGGCCCGTAGGGCGTCTCCACCTGGATCTCGGACACGTCCTCCAGGAAGGAGTAGAAGCCCGATCCGCCGATGACACCGATCTCTGCATTCGCCATGCGGCCCAGCCTATCCGGGCGTGCCGAAGGCCCCGCCGTCGGCAAGGACGGCAGGGCCTTCGATGAAGCTGTCGGTCGGGTCAGGCGGCCGAGGTGCTCGACGACGACGAAGAAGAGGTCGTGGTCGAGGACGCCGAAGAGGACGACGACGCGGCCGGGGTGGCGGCAGGCGTCGACGGCTTCGAGGCAGGGGTGCTGCTCGACGAAGCGCCGCGGCTGTCGTTCCGGTAGAAACCGGAACCCTTGAACACGATGCCGACCGCGGAGAACACCTTCTTCAGGCGTCCGTCACAGTTCGGGCACACGGTCAGCGCGTCATCGGTGAACTTCTGCACGGCCTCAAGGCCCTCACCGCACTCGGTGCACTGGTACTGGTAGGTCGGCACGAATTTCCTCCTGGCACTCTGGCTCTATGAGTGCTAACGACGCTCCATGGTGGCGTATTCCGGCGGATCAGTCCACCGTCACCGGCACGCGGTGACCCAGACCACGCTCGTTCACACCCGCGGAGGGTGCCTTCGAGGCGGCAGGGGCGGCGGCCCGGACGGCAGCCGGCTTGGACGAGCTGACGATGCGGCTCGGGGCCTTCGGGGCCAGCTTCGCACGCAGCGCCAGCAGGATGGTCAGCGCGAGCGCGGTGGCCACCAGCGGCACGAGGAAGCCGTACGAGGACCCGTGGGCGTCCGTCAGACGGCCGGCCAGGGTCACGGCGCCGGCCTGCCCGAAGGCGACCGCTCCGGTGAGCCAGGTGAAGGCCTCGGTCCGCGAGGCGGCCGGGATCAGCTGCTCGATCATGGTGTAGCCGGTGATCAGCGCGGGGGCGATGCACAGGCCGACGACCAGGCCGAGCGCGCCCAGCAGGATCATCGAGTCGGCGGCCCACAGGACCGAGGCGGCCGCGGTGAGACCGACGTAGCCGAGGATCAGGCGACGGCGCGGGCCGATCTTCCAGGCGATGGCGCCGCAGGCGATGCCGGCGATCATGTTGCCCGCGGCGAAGACGCCGTAGAGCAGACCGTTGGCCCCGGGGTTGCCGATCTCCTCGGAGAACGCGGCGAGCGAGACCTGCATGCCGCCGAAGACGGCGCCGATGCCGATGAAGGCGACGATCAGGACGCGCAGGCCGTGGAACGACAGGGCCGAGGCGTGCTTCTCACCGTGCGCCGGGCGGGCGACGGGCTGGGGCTGCGTGGCGCGCTGTGCGGCGAAGAGCAGGCCGCCGATCAGGGTCAGCGCGGCCTCGGTGACCAGACCGGCCGCCGGGTTGACCCCGGTGCACAGCGCGGTGGCCAGCACGGGGCCGACGACGAAGGTGAACTCGTCGGTGACGGACTCGAACGCGGCGGCCGTGGGCAGCAGCGGGGAGCCCTCGAGCTTGACCGCCCAGCGGGACCGGACCATGGGTCCGACCTGCGGGACGGATGCACCGGCGGGGACGGCCGCCAGTGCGAGCGCCCAGACGGGCGCGCCCAGCAGCGCGAACGCCACCAGGGAGCTGACGGCGGTGGCGTGCGTGAGGGCCACCGGGACCAGTACGGCGCTCTGGCCGTGGCGGTCGATGAGCTTGCCCATGACCGGGGCGAACACGGCCATGGAGATGCCGGTGACGGCGGCGACGATGCCGGCGCTGCCGTAGGAACCGGTGGTGTGCTGGACGAGGAGCAGGATGCTGATCGTCAGCATGCCGAAGGGGAGCCGAGCGGCGAATCCCGGGAGAACGAAGCCGAGGGCGCCGGGCGTGCGCAGGAGCTGCCCGTAGCCGGGGCGGGCGGACTTGTCGGTCGTGACCGCGGATGTCACGGCCTGGCCTTTCCGCTGCCTGGTAGAACTCCCCGTCTGCGGACGATGCACCGCTTTGTGGGCGGTCGCACCCGTACATGTGGGAGCCCCGAGAGCTGTCCTCTTGCGCCGAACCGAGTGATACCTGGGCGCCCACTGCGGGAGGGTGCCACGGCCGCTTTGCGGTCGCGCCAGCTCTGCGTCAGGCAGAGTTGGTTCGATGTGTTGTGCCTTTATCGTACAGGTGGATCGGTATCCGCGCCCTGTGATTAGGGCTACAGGGCGTGTCTTCACCTGCGATTAACTGGAACTTCGCATTCAGGTCCCCTCTAAATGGGGGCGAAAGCGGGCATATGCCATCGAAAATGGTGAAAGTTAGAGCAGCGCTCTAACTTTCGGGCCGTCCTCCACTAGCGCGCCGGAGGCCCTTCGCCGGTCCCCAGCCACCCCGCCAGCTTGCCGCCCCGGGCCACCGCCCGCAGCCGCGCCTCGGCCGCGTCCCGCACCGGGTCCGTGGCCACCACCAGCAGCTCGTCCCCGCGCCGCAGCACGGTCGACGGCGCCGGTACGAAGCTCTTCGCGTCCCGGACGACCAGCGTCACGGAGGCCCCCGGCGGCAGCCGCAGCTCGCTCACCTCCACGCCGTGCATCCGCGAGGCCGGCGGGATCGCGAAGGACAGCAGGTGTCCGCGCAGCTTCTCCAGCGGCGCCGACTCGATCCCCAGGTCGGAAGCGGCCTCGTCGGTGTCGCCGAGCTTCAGCTTGCGCGCGAGCCACGGCAGCGTCGGGCCCTGCACCAGGGTGTAGACGACGACGAGGACGAAGACGATGTTGAAGACGCGCTCGCTGCCCTCGATCCCGGACACCATCGGGATGGTCGCCAGGATGATGGGCACGGCGCCGCGCAGGCCCGCCCACGACATCAGGGCCTGCTCCTGCCAGGGCAGCCGGAACGGCAGCAGCGAGACGAATACCTCCAGCGGCCGCGCCACCATCGTCAGCACCAGCCCGATGATCACCGCCGGCCAGAAGTCGTGGACCAGCTCGTGCGGGGTCACCAGCAGGCCGAGCAGGACGAACATGCCGATCTGGGCGATCCAGCCGAGCCCGTCCGCGAACCCGCGGGTGGCCGGCCAGTGCGGCAGCTTCGCGTTGCCGAGGATCATCGCCGCCAGGTACACCGCGAGGAAGCCGGAGCCGTGTGCCATCGCGCCGGCCGCGTACGCCGTGATGGCGATCGCCATGACCGCGATCGGGTAGAGACCGGAGGCGGGCAGGGCCACGTGCCGCAGCCCGTACGAGCCGAGGAAGCCCACCGCGAGGCCGATCGCGGCGCCGATCGTCAGCTCCAGGGCGATCTTGCCTATGAGGACGTACCACTCGTCGACCGGTCCGACGGTCGCGAAGGCCACGACCAGGATCACGACCGGGGCGTCGTTGAAGCCCGACTCGGCCTCCAGGACGCCCGTCACCCGGGAGGGGAGCGGGACCTTGCGCAGGACGGAGAAGACGGCCGCCGCGTCGGTCGAGGAGACGACCGCGCCGATCAGCAGGGCCTGGCGCCATTCCAGCCCGACCAGGTAGTGCGCTCCGGCGGCGGTCACGCTCACGCTGACGGCGACGCCGACCAGCGACAGCACGATCGCGGCCGGCAGGGCCGGCTTGATCTCTTTCCACTTGGTGCCCAGACCACCCTCGGCGAGGATCACGACGAGTGCGGCATAGCCGATGACCTGGGTCAGCTCGGCGTTGTCGAAGACGACGTTGCCGATCCCGTCCTGGCCTATCGCGATGCCTATGCCGAGGTAAATGAGCAGGCTGGGGAGTCCGCTGCGCGAGGAGACGCGTACCGCCGCAACCGCGACGAGCAGCACGAGCGAGCAGACCAGCAGAAGCTCATTGAGCGTGTGGACAGTCAGCGGGCGGCCCTTTCCTCGACGTGCCTGGCGATGGCGCAACGACGGCCGTCGGACTGACGGATCGTTCCGGCACGGGCACGGACGGCAAGTACTTCGTTACCTTACCTAATCTTTGACGCGCCCTTTACTCGATAGCCACATTGTGAAACGCCCGCGGGGCTCTGTCCTCATGACCTCGACCCCTGGCGGATCAACGAAGCCGGTCCTGCGCCTATGGTTGCTCCCAGCACTCCCAGGACCACCCTGCCCCTCTAAGGACAGCGATGCCCGCCAACGAAACCGCCCCTTCCGTCAAGAAGAAGGGACGACGCGCCCGTCTGATCGTGCTCGTTCTGGTCCTGGCGCTCGTCGCGGGCCTCGGGTACGGGGCGTACTGGAGCGTGGACAGCGTGCGCGCCTCGTTCCCGCAGACCACCGGCTCCCTCAAGGTGCCCGGCCTGACCGGGACCGTGGACGTCAAGCGCGATGCCAACGGAATCCCCCAGCTGTACGCCGACAACGACGACGACCTCTTCCGGGCGCAGGGCTTCGTGCACGCGCAGGACCGGTTCTGGGAGATGGACGTCCGCCGGCACATGACCTCCGGGCGGCTCTCGGAGATGTTCGGCGCCGGCCAGGTGGAGACCGACGCCTTCCTGCGCACCCTCGGCTGGCGCCAGGTCGCGCAGGAGGAGTACGACAAGAAGCTCTCGCCGGAGACCAAGAAGTACCTCCAGGCCTACGCCGACGGGGTCAACGCGTACCTGAAGGGGAAGTCCGGCAAGGACCTCTCCGTCGAGCACGCCGCCCTCGAGCTCAGCGACGACTACCAGCCCGAGCAGTGGACCCCGGTCGACTCCGTGGCCTGGCTCAAGGCGATGGCCTGGGACCTGCGCGGCAACATGCAGGACGAGATCGACCGTGCTCTGATGACGGGCAAGCTCTCGCAGCAGGAGATCGGCGACCTCTACCCGCAGTACCCCTTCGACCGGAACAAGCCGATCGTCGAGGGCGGCTCGGTGGCGGGCGGCAAGTACGCCCCGCAGTCCCCGGGCTCCGGCTCCGCGCCGGCCGGCGGACCGGGCGGCCAGGGCGCCGCCACGGGCTCCCAGACCTCCGCGGCCACCGGCCAGAACGGCCCGGGCGGCCAGACCGGCCTGGCCGGCAACGCCACCGCCCAGGGCGCGACCGTGGGCCTGCGCACGCAGCTGAGCGCGCTGGCCGACACCCTGGACCAGATCCCCGCGATCCTCGGCCCCGCCGGCAGCGGCATCGGCTCGAACTCCTGGGTCGTCTCGGGCAAGTACACGACCACCGGCAAGCCGCTGCTCGCGAACGACCCGCACCTCTCCCCGCAGCTGCCCTCGGTCTGGTACCAGATGGGCCTGCACTGCCGCACCGTCTCGGCCCAGTGCCAGTACGACGTGGCCGGCTACACCTTCTCCGGCATGCCCGGCGTGGTCATCGGCCACAACGCCGACATCGCCTGGGGCATGACCAACCTCGGTGCCGACGTCACCGACCTCTACCTGGAGCAGGTCCGGCCCGAGGGCTACGTCTACGACAACAAGGTGCTCCCCTTCACCACCCGCGAAGAGGTCATCAAGATCGCCGGCGGCGGTGAGAAGAAGATCACGGTCCGCAGCACCAACAACGGCCCGCTGATCTCCGACCGCAGCACCGAGATCACCACGGTCGGCGCCCGCGCCCCCGTCGCCAGCTCCGCGCCCGACCGGGGCAACGGATACGGCGTCGCCCTGCGCTGGACCGCCCTGGACCCCGGCAAGTCGATGGACGCCGTCTTCAAGATCGACCGGGCCAGGGACTTCAACAGCTTCCGCGCGGCGGCCCGCGATTTCGAGGTCCCCTCCCAGAACCTGATCTACGCCGACAACAAGGGCGCGAACGGCAACATCGGCTACCAGGCCCCGGGCCGCATCCCGATCCGCGGCGGCGGCGCCGACGGCTCCATGCCGGCCCCCGGCTGGGACTCGAAGTACGCGTGGAAGGGCACCAAGGACTCGGCCGCGGGCTGGATCCCGCAGGACGAGATGCCCTACGACCTCAACCCGGCCCGCGGCTACATCGTCACCGCCAACCAGGCGGTCGTGGAGAGCGGCACCGGCGCCGGCAAGTACCCGTACCTGCTGACGACGGACTGGGGCTACGGCGCCCGCAGCCAGCGGATCAACGACCTCATCGAGGCGAAGATCAAGGACAACGGCAAGATCTCCACCGACGACATGCGCACCATGCAGATGGACAACAGCAGCGAGATCGCGGCGCTGCTGACCCCGATGCTGGCCAAGATCGACGTCTCGGACCCGGACGTGCGCGCCGCGCAGAAGCTGCTGGAGGGCTGGAACTACACCCAGGAGCCCGACTCGGCGGCCGCCGCGTACTTCAACGCCGTCTGGCGCAACATCCTCAAGCTGGCCTTCGGCGACAAGATGCCCAAGGAGCTGCGCGTCGAGGGCAGCTGCATGAACGTTCCCGAGCAGACGACCGGCCCGGCCGACGACCTCGCCAAGATGGTCCGCGAATGCGGTACGCGCGATTCCGACTCGGCGCAGCCGGACGGCGGCGACCGCTGGTTCGAGGTGGTCCGCCGCCTGGTCAAGGACGAGAAGTCCAAGTGGTGGCAGGCGCCGGCCGCCGGCCGCAACACCCCGGCCACCACCACCCGCGACCAGCTCTTCGCGCGGGCCATGAAGGACGCGCGCTGGGAGCTGACCGCCAAGCTCGGCAAGGACCAGTCGACCTGGAGCTGGGGCCGGCTGCACCAGCTGATGCTGAAGAACCAGACGATCGGCACCGAAGGCCCGGGCTACCTCCAGTGGCTCCTCAACCGCGGCCCGTGGAACCTGGGCGGCGGCGAGGCCACCGTCAACGCGACCGGCTGGAACGCCTCCAGCGGGTACGGGGTCACCTGGGTGCCGTCGATGCGGATGGTCGTGAACCTCAACGACCTCGACAAGTCCCGCTGGATCAACCTGACGGGCGCCTCGGGGCACGCGTACCACGACAACTACACGGACCAGACGACCCTGTGGGCCAAGGGCGAGCTGCTGGACTGGGCCTTCGGCAAGGAGGCCGTGGACAGGGCCACGGTCGACACCCTGAAGCTGACGCCCTGACGGCGCCGAGTCTTCAGAAGCGCACCACCCCCGACGGGGTGGCCACCGCCTGAACGGGGTGGTCGTGCGGCTCCTCCGGGACCCGCGCGACCACCTCGTCGTCGTAGAGGAGCACCACGAGCGCGGGATGCGCCCCGGCGCGCTCCAGCCGCTCCAGCACCCGGTCGTACGAGCCTCCGCCCCGTCCCAGCCGCATCCCGCGCCGGTCCACGGCGAGTCCGGGCAGCAGTACGGCGTCGGCGCCGGTCACCGCGTCCGGGCCCAGGCGCGGGCCGGCGGGCTCCAGGAGCTTCATCTTCCCGGGGTGCGCGGCCTCGGCCAGGCTTTCCGGGCCCTCGTACGCCGCCCAGTCGAGGTCGTTGTCGGGCAGCAGGACGGGCAGCAGCACGCGCTTGCCGGAGGCCCGCAGCGCGTCGAGGAGTTCGCGGGTTCCGGGCTCGGCGCCGACCGAGACGTACGCCGCGACGGTCCGCGCGCCGGCCAGTTCGGGCAGTCCGGTCGCGGAGCGGGAAAGGGCGCCGGCCGCCGCGCGCAGGGCTTCGGCGGACAAGGCGCGGCGGGCCGCGAGGAGTTCGCGGCGCAGGTCCGTCTTGGCCTGCGGAGGCTGGTTCGCTACCACGAGTGGCTGGTCTCCTTCTCTGGTAGTGCAAATTTGAACATATTCACCTGAACCTGGCTTTGGGCCATCCGGGAGCGACTATTGTTCGGCCCATGACTCAGTTGCACCCCGTGATCAAGAAGGCCGTCATCCCGGCCGCGGGTCTTGGCACTCGCTTCCTTCCCGCAACCAAGGCGACGCCGAAGGAAATGCTCCCGGTTGTGGACAAGCCGGCCATTCAGTACGTCGTCGAAGAGGCCGTCTCGGCCGGACTCGACGACGTTCTCATGATCACGGGTCGCAACAAGCGCGCTCTCGAAGACCACTTCGACCGCAACTACGAGCTGGAGTCCGCCCTCATCGCCAAGGGCGACGACGACCGGCTGAAGAAGGTCCAGGAATCCAGCGACCTGGCCACCATGCACTACGTCCGCCAGGGCGACCCGCGCGGCCTCGGCCACGCCGTGCTGTGCGCCGAGCCGCACGTCGGCGACGAGCCCTTCGCCGTCCTCCTCGGTGACGACCTCATCGACCCGCGCGACCCGCTGCTGCGCCAGATGTGCGAGATCCAGCAGCGCACCGGCGGCAGCGTCGTCGCGCTGATGGAGGTGGACCCGGCCCAGGTGCACCTCTACGGCTGCGCCGCCATCGAGACCACGGACGAGGACGACGTGGTCCGCATCACCGGCCTCGTCGAGAAGCCGGACGCCGCGGACGCGCCCAGCAATTTCGCGGTGATCGGCCGCTATGTCCTCAACCCCGCGGTCTTCGGCATACTGCGTGAGACCGAGCCGGGCCGCGGCGGAGAGATCCAGCTCACCGACGCCCTGCAGAAGCTTGCCGCCGACGAGACCCTCGGCGGCCCGGTGCACGGCGTGGTCTTCCGGGGCCGCCGCTACGACACCGGGGACCGCGGGGACTACCTGCGGGCCATCGTCCGTCTCGCGTGCGAGCGTGAGGACCTGGGCCCGGAGTTCCGCACCTGGCTTCACCGTTACGTCACGGAGGAGATGTAGCACCTTGAGCAAGCCCGACGCACCGCAGGATCCTCGACCGGCCGGCGACCACCAGCGCCTCTGGTCGGTGGACGAGCACCTCGCGGACGTCCTCGCCACCGTCCGGCCGCTGGAGCCCATCGAGCTCCAGCTGCTGGAAGCCCAGGGCTGTGTCCTGGTCGAGGACGTCACCGTGCCCGTCGCCCTCCCGCCCTTCGACAACAGCTCGATGGACGGGTACGCCGTCCGGACCGCCGACGTCCAGGGCGCGAGCGAGGAGTTCCCCGCGGTGCTGACGGTCATCGGGGACGTGGCGGCCGGCAGCGGTGAGCTGCCGACCGTCGGCCCCGGCCAGGCCGCCCGCATCATGACCGGCGCACCGCTGCCGCCCGGCGCCGAAGCCGTCGTACCGGTCGAGTGGACCGACGGCGGTACGGGAGGCGGCGCGGCCTCCGGGATGACCCCCGCCAGCGAGGCCCCCGAGGGCGCGGCCGGCGAGGTGCGGGTCCACCGCGCCGCCGAGGCGCGGGCACACGTCCGCTCGCGCGGCAGCGACGTACAGGCCGGGGACCTCGCGCTCGCCGCGGGCACCGTCCTGGGCCCGCCGCAGATCGCGCTGCTCGCGGCCATCGGGCGGGGCACCGTACGGGTGCGGCCGCGTCCGCGCGTCGTCGTCATGTCCACCGGCAGCGAACTGGTCCAGCCCGGCGAGGCGCTGACGGCCGGCACGATCTACGACTCCAACAGCTTCGCGCTGGCCGCCGCCGCGCGGGACGCGGGAGCCATCGCCTACCGGGTCGGAGCCGTCTCCGACGACGCCGACACCCTGCGCGCCACCATCGAGGACCAGCTCATCCGGGCGGACCTGCTGGTGACCACGGGCGGGGTCAGCGTCGGCGCGTACGACGTGGTCAAGGAAGCCCTCACGGCCGTCTCCACCGGGGACGAGGATGTCGACGGCGCGGGCATCGACTTCCGCAAGCTCGCCATGCAGCCCGGCAAGCCCCAGGGATTCGGCACCATCGGCCCCGACCACACCCCGCTGCTCGCCCTGCCCGGCAACCCGGTGTCCTCCTACGTCTCCTTCGAGCTGTTCGTGCGCCCCGCGATCCGCGCCCTCATGGGCCTGCCCGCCTCCGAGGTGAGCCGGCCGAGCGTGCGCGCGGTGCTCAAGGCCGACAAGGCCCTCGGCTCCCCGGCGGGCCGCCGCCAGTTCCTGCGCGGCAAGTACGACGCCGTCGGCGGCACGGTCAGCCCGGTCGGCGGAGCGGGCTCGCACCTGATCGCCGCGCTGGCGCACGCCGACTCCCTGATGGTCGTACCGGAGGACGTCACCTCGGTGGAGCCCGGGGCCGAGCTGGAAGTGGTCCTGCTCGGCTGAGGTCCCGCGGATGCGGGTAGCGTGTTGCACCACACAGGCCCTTGCGGGGCCCGGACGGGAGCGGCACGCACATATGGCAGCGACTTCCCGGGGGGAAACCCCCGGACCCCTTCAGCAGAGCAGCGCCGGCGGCGCCGCCGGCACCAAGCTGACGCACATCGACGAGGCCGGCGCGGCCCGGATGGTCGACGTCTCGGAGAAGGACGTCACCACCCGGACGGCGCGGGCCAGCGGGCGCGTGCTCGTCTCCCCGCGCGTGATCGAACTGCTGCGGGGCGAGGGCGTACCCAAGGGGGACGCCCTGGCCACCGCGCGGATCGCGGGGATCATGGGGGCGAAGAAGACCCCCGACCTGATCCCGCTGTGCCACCCGCTGGCCGTCTCCGGCGTGAAGGTCGACCTCTCGGTCACCGACGACGCCGTCGAGATCCTCGCCACCGTCAAGACCGCCGACCGCACGGGCGTCGAGATGGAGGCGCTGACCGCCGTCGCGGTCGCCGGGCTCACCGTCATCGACATGGTCAAGGCCGTCGACAAGGGCGCGGTCATCACCGACGTGCGCGTCGAGGAGAAGACGGGCGGCAAGTCCGGCGACTGGGCGCGCTCGTGAACGCCCCGCGCGGCGGCGAGGTCCACAGCCACGGTGGCGAGGCACGTGACGGGGCGGCCGGGACGGACGCGGCGGACGTGACGGACGTGACGGCGAAGGCCCCCTCCGCGGAGCCTTCCCTCCGGGCACTGGTCGTCACCGCCTCCAACCGTGCCTCCCAGGGCGTCTACGCCGACAAGGGCGGCCCGGTGCTCGCCGAGGGACTGCGCGCCCTCGGCTTCGCCGTGGACGGCCCGCGCGTGGTCCCCGACGGGGATCCCGTCGAGGCGGCCCTGCGCGAGGGCGTGGCGGCGGGGTACGACGTCATCCTCACGACCGGCGGCACCGGCATCTCGCCGACCGACCGGACCCCGGACGCCACCGCCAAGGTGCTGGACTACGAGGTCCCCGGCATCCCGCAGGCCATCCGCGCCGAGTCCCTGGCGAAGGTGCCGACCGCGGCCCTGTCGCGGGGGCTGGCGGGCGTCGCCGGGCACACCCTGATCGTGAACCTGCCGGGATCCACCGGCGGGGTGCGCGACGGGATCGCGGTCCTGTCCCGCGTACTGCTCCACGCCGTGGACCAGATCCGGGGCGGCGACCACCCGAGACCGACCGGGAGCCCGAGCTGAACGGCCCCTCCTGGCCGGTGGTGCTGACGGACGGCGATGTCACGCTCCGGCCGATAAAGCTGCGGGACCAGACCGCCTGGCGCGAGGTCAACCGGCGCAACCGCGACTGGCTCCGCCCGTGGGAGGCGACGATCCCGCCGCCCGCGCCGTGGGGGCCGGTCGTCCAGCGGCCGACGTACCGCCAGATGGTGCGCCACCTGCGGGCGGAGGCGAACGGGGGGCGGATGCTGCCCTTCGTCATCGAGTACCAGGGGCGCCTGGTGGGCCAGCTGACGGTCGCCGGGATCACCTGGGGCTCGATGTGCGCGGGCCACGTGGGCTACTGGGTGGACCGCGAGGTGGCGGGCCGCGGGGTGATGCCGACGGCGGTCGCGCTGGCGGTGGACCACTGCTTCACGAAGGTCGGACTGCACCGCATCGAGGTCTGCATCCGGCCGGAGAACGGTCCGAGCCGGCGGGTGGTCGAGAAGCTCGGCTTCCGCGAGGAGGGGCTGCGGCCGCGCTATCTGCACATCGACGGCGCGTGGCGCGACCACCTCGTGTACGCGCTGACGGTGGAGGAGGTGCGGGAGGGGCTGCTGCACCGCTGGCACCGGGAGCGCCACACGCAAGGTCCCGCGTCGCCCGGGCAATAGTAATCCGATATCTGTTCGAATTCTTTCGACCGGTGACCGATTCGCCCATAACCTGATCCGAAGAATCACAAAAAAAGTCCGTGATATCAGCGAGATCGTGCGACACGCCGTCCCAATTGGCGGATTCCCCCGGCCGCGCCCCTCTACGGTGTGGGGTGTGAGCAGCAGCGGCCTCATCTACGCAGTCATTGTCGGGGCCTGGGCCGCCTACTTGGTGCCCATGTGGCTCCGGAGGCAGGACGAGCTGAACGAAGCTCGTCCGACGGAACGCTTCTCCACCGCCATCCGGCTGCTTTCCGGCCGGGCGGGAATGGAGCGCCGTTACGCCAAGGGGCTGCGTGAGCGCGGTGACGAGGAGGCGCGGCCCCAGCACCCCGCGGACCCGGACGCCGCGACGGAAACGGTGAATTCCGCGGACGTCGACGACGCCCGGGCCGTCGTCGTGCCCCCATCCACCCGGGCGGAGCCTCGATCGGCCGCCTCGGAGCGGGCCGACCGCGCGGAGCGTGCCCGCCGCGAGCAGCGCCTGGTCGTCCTGGCCCGCCGCCGGCGCACCACCGCACTGCTCTTCCTGATCTTCACCCTCGGCGCGGTCGTCGCCGCCGTCGGCGGACTGCACTACCTGTGGGCCCCGGCCGTTCCCGCCCTGCTGCTGAGCACGTACATCGTGCACCTGCGGGTCCAGGAGCGGCGGCGCTACGAGTTCACGATGGACCGGCGGCGCGCCGAAGCGGCCGCCCGCCGGCTCCGCGAGAACCACCAGCGCCGGCGGCACTCCGAAGGCGCCGAGGCCCCCGGCTCCGACCCGGACCCCGCGCCACCCGTCTCCCCGCAGGAGGCCGGCCGGCGCGCCCTGGTCGAGCAGACCGACCACGCGGAGTGGGTGGACCAGCAGCGCGAACGCGAGCGCGGCCCCGCCCGAGGTGACAGCTGGGAGCCCGTCCCGGTCCCGCTGCCCACGTACGTGACGGCCCCCGTCGCCCCGCGCGCCACCGGCCCGGCCACCCCGGACCCCTGGAGCGCGACCCGCTCCAGCACCGCGGAGCCGACGGAGCCGCGCCTGCGCGCCCAGCCGGCCCCCCGCGCGCAGCGCGCCCGAGACGCGGCCCGTACGCCCCTGTTCGACCAGTACGAGGGCGACGAGCGGCCGCGCGCCGCGAACGAGTGATCGATGACCTGCGCGGACGCTCCCCGATACCGGTTTTGGAGCACCCGCGAGGGGATGCTAATGTTTCACACGTCGCAAGGGCCTGTGGCGCAGTCTGGTAGCGCACCTCGTTCGCATCGAGGGGGTCTGGGGTTCAAATCCCCACAGGTCCACAAACGACAGTTCCTGAGTAGCTCTCAGGAACGTCATGAGATCCCGTCCGGTCGCAAGACCGGGCGGGATCTTTTGCGTTTCCGGAGCGTCCGGTGCTCAGTCGTCGAGGTCGGGCCAACCGTCCTCGTTCGAGCAGGTCTCGTAGTCGTAGCGCGTGAGGTGGTCCCACTCCTCCCCGGTCGCCTCCTCGAACGCCTCCTCGTGGACGTAGAGCAGCTGCTCGGAGTGGCGATCGGTGAACGGGGCGAAGAGCTCCGGGTGGCCGAAGACGCTCTCGTACGTCTGGCGGCCGGCGGCCACGACGGCGGCCCGCGCGTAGAGGAAGCCGTCGTCCGACTGCGGGAACGGCGAGCCGTCGGGCTTCTCCATTCCGAGGACGGGCAGCGTGCCGAAGTCCGCCAGGTCCAGCCGGTAGAGGGCTTCCGCGAGGCGCTCGCCGAAGCCGATGATCTGGTCGACGGGTTCGCGCGCGAGGGTCTCGGTCAGGCTCGCACAGGCCTCTTCGAGGCCCTGACAGGTATTGATGTCGGCCTCACGGCCGAGACCGTCGACGAGCTGCCAGAACCGCTCCCAGGTCATCACCGGGACCTCGGGGTCGACGCCGTCGTCCGGAGGTGTCGTCGAATCGTTCACGATGTGATCACCACGGTCCTGCTCCTCGTCGTAGCTCCTGTCGGCGGGAAGCATCACATGCCCCTCTGACATCGCGAGACACCGCGGTCAGAAGTCGCTTCCGGCGCCGAAGCATCCGAAGCCCCCGAGGTCCTGACCGCGATGGCGGACGGGCCCTCGAGGGCGCTCTCGGCTCAGAGCAGGATCTGAGGTACGCAGCCGGCACCGGCACCGGCCGGACGGTCAGGAGGGGTTCAGCGGCTTGGCCATGCAGCGGCTGGAGTCGTAGGTGCGGTAGTAGCCGAACTTCTCCGACGGGGAGTAGCCCGCGGACAGGTAGAGGGCTATCGCCTCCGGCTGCTGGTCACCCGTCTCCAGGACCATGCGCAGGCGGCCCGCCGCGCGGGCGTCGGCCTCCAGCTCGGCCAGGATGCGGCGGGCGAGGCCGAGGCCGCGGGCCTCGGGGATCACGTACATCCGCTTGAGCTCGGCGTCGCCGTCGGAGTAGCCCTCCTCGTTCTCCTCCTGCGCGCGCCAGCCGCCGCTGGCCACCGGGGCGCCCGAGGCGTCGTAGGCGAGGAGGTAGAGGCCCCTCGGCGGGACGAACATCGCGGGGTCGAGGAATGTGACATCCCCCTCGCCGTCGTAGCGCTCCTGGTACTCGATCTGCACCTGGTCGTTGAGCTTGACCGCGTCCGGGTGGTCGTACGACACGACGCGCAGCTGGATCTCCTGAGACATCCGAACAGCCTACGGAACGCTCCGGCTATCGTGCAGGGATGCTCACTGTGACCTCCGTGAATGTGAATGGGATCCGTGCCGCCGCCAAGAAGGGGTTCTCCCCGTGGCTGGCCGGATCGGATGCCGACGTCGTCTGCCTGCAGGAAGTGCGGGCCGAGGAGGGGCAGATTCCGCAGGAGGTGCGGGAGCCCGAGGGGTGGCACACCGTGTTCGCGCCGGCCGCCGCCAAGGGGCGGGCCGGGGTCGCGCTCTACACGCGCCGGGAGCCCGAGCGGGTGCAGGTCGGATTCGGCAGCGAGGAGTTCGACGACTCCGGGCGGTACCTGGAGATCGACCTGCCCGGCGTGACCGTCGCCAGCCTCTACCTGCCCTCCGGTGAGGCCGGGACCGAGAAGCAGGACGAGAAGTACCGGTTCATGGCGGAGTTCCTGCCCTACCTGACGGACCTCAAGGCGCGGGCCGCCGCCGACGGGCGGGAGGTCGTCGTCTGCGGCGACTGGAACATCTGCCACCGGGAAGCCGACCTGAAGAACTGGAAGACCAACCGGAAGAACGCCGGCTTCCTGCCCGAGGAGCGCGAGTGGCTCGGTGAGGTGTACGACACCGCCGGGTACGTGGACGTCGTGCGGAGCCTGAACCCCGACACCGAGGGTCCGTACTCCTGGTGGTCCTACCGCGGGCGGGCCTTCGACAACGACGCCGGCTGGCGCATCGACCTCCAGGTCGCCACGCCCGGGCTGGCCGCCAAGGCCGTCAAGGCCTTCGTGGAGCGGGCCGAGACGCACCCCGAGCGGTGGTCCGACCACGCCCCCGTGACCGTGGTCTACGCACTCGGTTCCTGACCGGGGGCGGGCGCGGGGGCGGCGACCCGGGCCGGCTCCGGCGGGCGCAGGCGGTCCATCGCCATCGTGAGCTCGGCCTCGACCACGCTCTTGGCCAGCGGGCGCAGCCGCGTCACCGAGTCGTCGGTGATGTGCGCGGAGATCAGCTCCGTGAACAGGGCGGCCATCGCGTCCGCGTGCTCGCGCACCCGGCGGCCCGCCTCCAGGACGGCCGCGAGGGGCACGCCCTCGCGGACCAGCGCCGAGGAGGCGTCCAGCAGCCGGCGGCTGACGTGGACGATCTCCTCGCCGTCGGCGGCGATGTAGCCGAGGTCGAGCGAGGCCGCCAGGTTCTCCGGAGTGGCCTCGCCCTCGAAGTAGTCGGCGAGGACCTCGGGCGACAGGCGGACCGGGGTCTCCTCCGACCAGCCGATGCCCAGCAGCTCGCCGAGCTGGCCGACGTCGCGGCCCTTCTCGAAGGCGACCGTCAGCTCCGCGATCCCGCCGAGGGTGTGGCCGCGCTCCAGCAGGGCGGCGATGGTGCGCAGCCGGGCCAGGTGCTGGTCGTCGTACCAGGCGATGCGGCCCTCGCGGCGGGGCGGCGGCAGGAGCTTGCGCTCCCGGTAGAAGCGCAGGGTGCGTACGGGTATGCCGGCGGCCTCGGCCAGCTCCTCCGTGCGGTATTCGCGCACTGTGGTCCTTGCTCCCGTTGGGCGGGCCGCGTCCTGCGCCGCGTCCCGTATCGCATTGTCCGGCACATGCGCAGCCTAGGGCGTACCCGCAGTAACTTTCCTGGCGCGACCCCTACCCATGAGTACGGGGCTGCTCTACTCTCCCGATTGTGCCAGTGATTGCTGGCAACGTGGGCATCCGAAGGCGGCGGGCATGGGCGGTGGCATGGACGGGCGCGAGCACGTACGAGTGGCGGTGATCGGCTCGGGATTCGGCGGGCTGGGCGCCGCGGTGCGGCTGAGGCGCGAGGGGATCACGGACTTCGTCGTCCTGGAGCGCGCCGACTCCGTCGGAGGCACCTGGCGCGACAACAACTACCCCGGGTGCGCCTGCGATGTGCCCTCCCATCTGTACTCGTTCTCCTTCGCGCCCAACCCCGACTGGCCGCGGACCTTCTCCGGGCAGCCCGCCATCCGGGAGTACCTGGAGCACGTCGCCGACACCTTCGGGCTGCGTCGGCACATCCGCCTGAACCACGAGGTCCGGATGATGCGCTGGGACGCGGACGAGCTGCGCTGGGAGATCGAGACCTCGGGCGGGGACTTCACCGCCGACGTGGTCGTCTCCGCCACCGGGCCGCTGTCCGACCCCAAGATGCCGGAGATCCCCGGGCTCGCCGGCTTCCCCGGCAAGGTGTTCCACTCCGCGCGCTGGGACCACGAGTACGAGATGCGCGGCAAGCGCGTCGCCATGATCGGCACCGGTGCCTCCGCCATCCAGATCGTGCCCGCCATCGCGCCCGAGGTGGAGCGGCTCACGCTGTTCCAGCGGACCCCGCCGTGGGTCATGCCGCGCACCGACCGGGCCATCACCGCGGTGGAGCGCTGGCTGCACCGCCAGCTGCCCTTCACCCGGGCCGCGCGCCGCGGTCTGCTCTGGGGGATCAGGGAACTGCAGGTCAGCGCCTTCACCAAGCGGCCGAACCAGCTCGGGCTGATCGAATCGCTGGCCAAGGCGAACATGGGGCGCTCGATCAAGGACCCGGCGCTGCGGGCCAAGCTGACGCCCTCGTACCGCATCGGCTGCAAGCGGATCCTGCTGTCGAGCGAGTACTACCCGGCGCTCGCCCGGCCCAATGTGGACCTGGTCGCCTCCGGGCTGAAGGAGATCCGCGGATCCGTGCTGGTCGCCGCCGACGGCACCGAGACCGAGGTCGACGCGATCGTCTTCGGCACCGGCTTCCACGTCACCGACATGCCCATCGCCGACCGGGTGGTGGGCGCGGAGGGCAAGACCCTCGCGGACGTGTGGAAGGACGGGATGCAGTCGCTGCGCGGGGCTACGGCGGCGGGCTTCCCGAACTGGATGACGATCATCGGGCCGAACACCGGGCTCGGGAACAGCTCGATGATCCTGATGATCGAGTCGCAGCTGAACTACATGGCGGATTACCTGCGGCAGCTGGGCGTGTTGGGGGGCAGGGTCGCGCTGGCGGCCAGGCCGTCGGCGGTCAACGCGTGGAACCGGCAGGTTCAGGCGCGGATGGAGCGGACGGTGTGGAACACCGGGGGCTGCACCAGCTGGTACCTGGACGCGGCGGGTCGCAACACGACCGTCTGGCCGGGGACGACGGGGGAGTTCCGCAAGGAGACGCGGAGCGTCGACCTGAGCGAGTACGAGGTCGTACGCCATCGGGAGCGCGAGCGGGTGGCCGCCGTCGGCAGGGCTGGAATTGCCTCCGGCGGCGCCTCAAACGCCGGCGAGGCTGAATTGGCCTCCGGCGGGGCTGGATCGGCTGCCGGTGGGGCCGAGGCGGCGCAGGAGGGTGCCGCGTGAGTCGGTTGATGCATGTCACCGCCGGGCCGTACGCGCCGCCCGCCGCTCGCCGCGAGCTGGTCGCCACCTCCGCCGACGGCTCCCGGCTGCACGTCGAGGTGCACGGTGAGGACGGGGCGCCCGCGGTCGTGCTCGCGCACGGGTGGACCTGTTCCACCGCCTTCTGGGCCGCGCAGATACGGGCCCTGGCCGACACCGGTCACCGGGTCGTCGCCTACGATCAGCGCGGCCACGGGCGCAGCCCCGCCGCGGCCGGTTACGGCACCACCGCCCTCGCCGACGACCTCGTCGCCGTCCTCGGGGCCACCCTGGAACCCGGGGAGAAGGCCGTGATCGCGGGCCACTCCATGGGCGGGATGACCATCATGGCCGCCGCGGGCCGGCCGGAGTTCGCCGAGCACGCCGCCGCCGCGCTGCTGTGCAGCACCGGCAGCGGCCGGCTGGTCGAGGAGGCGCTGGTCCTGCCGATGCGCCCCGGACGCGCGAGGACCCGTATCACCGGGGCGGTGCTGGGTGCCCGGGCGCCGCTCGGGCCCGTCACCCCCGTCGCCAGGGCGGTCCTGAAGTACGCCACGATGGGCCCCGGCTCGGCGCCCGACAAGGTCGAGGCCTGCGCCCGGATCGTCCACGCCTGCCCGGCCAAGGTGCGCCACGCCTGGTCCGGAGTGCTCGCCGGGTTGGACCTCGACGCGAACCTGGCGGCGCTCACCGCGCCCACCGCCGTCATCGGCGGCAAGAACGACCGGCTGACGCCGATCGTCCACGCCCGGGGGCTGGCGGCCGCGCTGCCGAACTGCGTGGGACTCACCGAGCTGACCGGGATGGGGCACATGACCCCGATCGAGGCCCCGGAGGCCGTCACCGAAACCGTGCGCGAGCTCGCCTCGGTCTACGTCCGCAACACCGCGAAGGAGAAGACGCCGTGAGTGCTCGCAGGAGTCTGGAAGGCCAGGTCGCCGTCGTCACGGGCGCCGCCCGCGGGGTCGGTGAGCTGCTCGCCCGCAAGCTGTCCGCGCGCGGCGCGAAGGTGGCCCTCGTCGGCCTGGAGCCCGAGGCCCTCAAGGAGGTCTCCGAGCGGCTGCACACCGACAGCGACCACTGGTTCGCCGACGTCACCGACCACGAGGCCATGGCCCGGGTCGCGCAGGAGGTCAAGCAGCGCTTCGGCAAGGTGGACATCGTCGTCGCCAACGCGGGAGTCGCCGCCGGCGGCCCGTTCGGGGACTCCGACCCCGTGGCCTGGCGCCGGGTCATCGAGGTCAACCTCATCGGCGGGGCCGTCACCGCCCGCGCCTTCCTGCCCGTGCTGATGGAGAGCCGCGGCTACTTCCTGCAGATCGCCTCGCTCGCCGCGATCACCCCCGCGCCGATGATGACCGCGTACTGCGCCTCCAAGTCCGGGGTCGAGGCCTTCGCCCACTGCCTGCGCGCCGAGGTCGGCTACAAAGGTGTCAAGGTAGGAGTCGGCTACTTGTCCTGGACCGACACCGACATGGTGCGCGGCGCCGACCAGGACGAGGTCATGCGCGAGCTGCGCCAGCGGCTGCCCTGGCCGTCGAACCGGACGTACCCGCTGGGGCCGGCCGTCGACCGGATCGTGGCGGGCATCGAGCGGCGCTCCCCGCACGTGTACGCGCAGTGGTGGCTGCGCGGGATGCAGGGGGTGCGCGGCTACCTCCCGGGGATCATCTCGACAGTCGGACAGCGCGAGATGAAGCGGTTCGAACCGCGACTGGCCAGTGTCTCCAAGGGACTTGTGGGGGCCGGCGGAGCGGCCGACGAACAGGAACGCACCCAGAGTCACTGACCGAAATGCGAGGCATGTGCCCCTGTGCAAGCCTGGTCGGGTTCCCCTTACCGAACACCGTTCCAGGAGTGAGGACACATGGGTATCAAGGACCAGTTCCAGGACAAGGCGAAGAACCTCGCGGAGAAGGCGAAGGCCGCGGCCGCCGGCAAGCAGGACGAGGCGTCCGAGCGCGCGTCGCAGGCCGTCGACCAGGCCAGGGACAAGGCGAAGGACACCTTCGACGAGAACTTCGACAAGTAGGTCCTTGTAGCGCGTGGATCACAGCGCGCTGAGGGGTGCGACCCGCCGTCCCAGGGTCGCACCCCTTTCGCATGCCCTATGCGCGCGGCGGCAGCTTCGGCCGCCGCCGGTCCGGTACGTCCGTGTAGCCGGGGGGCACGGCAGCCGGGTCCTGTTCCAGCAGCTCCAGCGCCAGGTTCACGGCGTCGTCCAGCTGCGCGTGGCGGCCCTCCGCCCAGTCGAGGGGGGTCCGCAGGATGGGCAGGTCGGGCTCCACGCCCTGGTTCTCCACGGACCAGCCGTACTCGGGGAACCAGGCGGCGTTCATCGGCACCGTGATCACCGTGCCGTCGCCGAGGGTGTGCCGGCCGGTCATGCCGACCACCCCGCCCCACGTGCGCTGGCCGACGACCGGGCCGAGCCCCAGCAGCTTGAAGGCCGCGGTGATCATGTCCCCGTCGGAGGAGGTCGCCTCGTCGGCGAGCGCCACGATCGGGCCCCGGGGCGCGTTGGAGGCGTACGAGACCGGCTGCGCGTTGCGGGTCAGGTCCCAGCCGAGGATGGAGCGGGTCAGCTTCTCCACCACCAGCTCGCTGATGTGCCCGCCCGCGTTTCCGCGTACGTCCACGATCAGTGCCGGCTTCGCCATCTCCGCGCGCAGGTCGCGGTTGAACTGCGCCCAGCCGGAGCCGCCCATGTCGGGGATGTGCAGGTAGCCGCACTTGCCGCCGCTGACCTCGCGGACCACCTCGCGGCGTTTGGCCACCCAGTCCTGGTAGCGCAGCGGCCGGTCGTCGATCAGCGGGACGACGGCGACGCGGCGCGCGCGGCCCTGGCCCTCGGCGGGCTCGAAGGTGAGCTCGACGGTGGTGCCGCCGGCCGCCGACAGCAGCGGGTACGGACCGGTGACCGGGTCCACGGGCCGGCCGTCGACGTGGGTGAGGACCGCGCCCTCGCGGATGCCGGTGCCCGCGAGCGGGGAGCGGGCCTTGGAGTCGGAGGACTCGCCGGGCAGGATGCGGCCGACGACCCAGGCGCCGTCGCGGGGGAAGAGGTTGGCGCCGAGCAGGCCGATGGGCCGCTGGTAGTGCGGGGGGCCTTCGTTGCGGCGGGCGGGGGAGACGTAGGCGTGCGAGGTGCCGAGTTCTCCGAGGACCTCGCGCATCAGGTCGGCGAACTCGTCGGGGGAGGCGACCCGTTCGACCAGGGAGCGGTACTGGCGCAGCACTCCGTCCCAGTCGATGCCGCACATCTCCGGCTCCCAGAAGTACGCGCGGATCAGCCGCCCGGCCTCCTCGAAGGCCTGGCGCCACTCGGCCGCCGGGTCCACCTCGTGCAGGATGCGCCGCAGGTCCAGGTAGACGGTGGAGTCGGTGTCCCCGGACTCGGTGGCCGGGACGGCCCGCAGGTCCCCGTCGTCGTTGACGACGAGGCGGGTGCCGTCGCCGCTGACCGCGAACCAGTCCAGCCCGGAGGCCAGTTCGGTCTTGCGGGCCTTGGTCAGGTCGAAGTACTCCAGCGTCGGTTTGCCGCTGGTGTCGGCCGGGTTGGCGAAGGTCTCGCCGAGGGCGCCCGAGATCGGCCAGCGCAGCCACACCAGTCCGCCGCCGCTCACGGGGTAGAGGGCCGAGTACTTGGAGGCCGACACCGGGAAGGGGGTCACCCGGCTCTCCAGCCCCTCGACCTCGACGGTGACCGCGCCGTCGCCCGATTCGGAGTCCCCCTCGACCGGGTCGAGTCCGCCCGCGGCCGGGCGGCCGTCGGGGGAGAAGGCGAAGGGCGAGGGGGTCGCCGAGGAGAGCGGCACCAGGTACGGGCGGCAGCCCAGCGGGAAGGACAGGTCGCCGGTGTGCACGTCGTAGACCGGGTCGAAACCGCGCCACGACAGGAAGGCCAGGTAGCGCCCGTCCCGCGTGAAGACCGGATTCTCGTCCTCGAAGCGGCCGTTGGTGACGTCGACGACCGTGTGCGCGCCCGGTCCGGAGATCCGGGCCATCTTGATCTGGCGCAGCGAACGCCCGATGCCCGGGTGCGACCAGGTCAGCCAGCAGCCGTCGGGGGAGAACGCGAGGTCGGTGACGGGCCCGTTGTCGGACCGGATCAGCTCGCTCGCCTCCCCGTTGGACTCCTCGGTCGCGTCGATGAGCAGCAGCCGCCCGTCGTTCGAGGCGATCGCGAGCCGTTCCCCGTCCGGATCGGAGAGCAGTTCCAGGACGCGGCCCAGCCCGCCCGAGGCGAGGCGGCGCGGCGCGCGGTCCCCCGAGGCGCGGGGCAGGTAGGCGATCTCGATGGCGTCCTCGCCCTCGGCGTCCGTCACGTACGCCACCTGCCCGCCGCTGCCGAGCATCTCGGGCAGGCGCACCCGTACGCCGGGGGTGTCGGCGATGGTGCGGGCGGGCCCGTCGCGGTGCGTGAGCCAGTACAGGCTGCCGCGCACGACGACGGCGCTGGCCCGACCGGTGGCGTCGACGGAGAGCGAGTCGACGTGGCTGGCGGCCGGCACCTGGTAGGTACGGCGTCCCGCGCGGGGGCCGCCGAGGCGGACCTCCAGCTTGCGCGGGGAGGAGCCCGGGGCCAGCGAGTCGACGAGCCAGATGTCCCCGGCGCACTGGTAGACGACGCGGCGGCCGTCGCTGGAGGCGTGCCGGGCGTAGAACTCCTCGTGGTCGGTGTGGCGGCGCAGGTCCGTGCCGTCGGGCAGGCAGGAGTAGAGGTTGCCGATGCCCTCGTGGTCGGAGAGGAAGGCGATCCGGCCGCCCACGAACATCGGGGAGTCCAGGTGACCCTCGATGCCCTCCAGCAGCCGTTCGCCGTGCAGCCACAGCCGGCCGGTGGCGCCGCCGCGGTAGCGCTTCCAGGCGGCGGGCTCGTGCGGGGGCTTGCCGGTCAGCAGCAGGCTGCGGCGCTCGCCCCCGTCCTCGGCGTGCATCTGGATGTCGGACACCGGGCCCCAGGGCAGCCGCCCGCCGGGGCTGCCGTCGGTCGGGAGGCTGTAGGCCCAGGCGAAGTAGGAGAAGGGCTGGCCGTGCGAGGAGACGGCCAGGATGTCGCTGCGGCCCTCCTCGTCGGGCGGGGTCCAGCCGCAGACCCGGGTGTCGGTGGAGCCCCAGTAGGTGAGGCGGCGGGCCGGGCCGCCGGACACCGGCGCCAGGTGGATCTCGGGGTCGAGGCTGCGCCAGGTGGTGAAGGCGATGTGCTTGCCGTCGGGGGAGAAGCGGGGGTGGCCGACCCGGGTGCGGTCGACGGTGATCCGCCAGGCACGGCCGACCGGATCTCCAGGGGGAACCAAGGGCGCCACCCAAAGATCGTCCTCGGTGGCGAAGCACAGCAGATCGTCGTGAAGATGGGGGAACCGGAGGTACGCCGCGTCGTGACTCACCCCCCAATGCTTTCCGCGCGAAGGGGGGCTGGCAACTCGTACAGGTGATCCATGTGCGTGTCGCGGGGGGCTCTCGGGGGCGCTCGCCGAGTGACCGACACCACTCCGCCATCGAAACGGAACGGTTTCGTTTCGCTTGACAGGGGGGTATGGTCTATCCGTACGAAACAGTTTCGTTCGGATGGGTCGGATCGGGAGGAGACGCCGAGATGGTCGAAGAGGTCATGTCGCGCCGCAGCCGGATCACCCCCGAACGGGAAGCCGAACTCCACGGGGCGGTCCTCGACCTCCTCCGCGAGGTCGGTTACGAGGCGCTGACCATGGACGCGGTCGCCGCCCGTACGAAGTCCAGCAAGGCCACCCTCTACCGCCAGTGGGGGAGCAAGCCCGAGCTGGTCGCCAAGGCCCTGCGGTGCACCCAGCCGGTCTCCCTGCGGGAGATCGACACGGGCAGCCTGCGCGGGGACTTCGCGGTCATGATCGAGAACTCCGACGACGCCCAGATGGCGAAGGACACCGCGCTGATGCGGGGCCTGACCCATGCGGTCCACGAGAGCCCGGAGCTCCACAAGGCGCTGCGGGACCTGCTGGTCGACCCGGAGATCACCGGTCTGCAGCTCATGCTGCAGCGGGCCGTGGACCGGGGCGAGATCGCCCCGGACTGTCCGGCCCTGGACTTCGTGCCGCACGTCCTCATCGGGGCGTTCATCGCGCTGCCGCTGATCGAGGACCGGTCCGTCGACCGGCGTTTCCTCGGTGACTTCATCGATGCCGTGGTACTCCCCGCCCTCGGCATCTGACTTCCCCACTCCCCAGTACTTCCCGCTGTCCGTCACGGCGTCCCCGCGCCGGAGCTCGATTCCTGCTGCCTCTGACACGCCGCTCTCGTCGTCGGACCGGCATTCCATGCCCTGATCCATCCCACGACCCGAACGGGAGAACCACCGACGTGGCCACCTTCCTTTACCGACTCGGCAGGGGTGCCTTCCGGCGCCGCCGTTTCGTCGCCCTCGTCTGGGTGGCGCTGCTGTTCGTCGCCGGCTTCGGCGCGGCTTCGGCGTCCGCACCCACCTCAGGCTCGTTCTCCATACCCGGCACGGAGGCCCAGAAGGCCTTCGACCTGCTGGACCAGCGCTTCCCGGGGATGGCCGCCGACGGCGCCACCGCCCGCATCGTGATCAAGGCCCCGGCGGGCGAGAAGGTCGACTCGGCCGCGGTCAAGCCGCAGGTCGAGAAGATCGTCTCCGAGCTGAAGGACGGCGCCGGCAAGGACCAGATCTCCTCGGTCGCCAACCCCTTCGAGGCGCAGGCCGTGAGCCAGGACGGCTCCACCGCCTACATCAGCGTCAAGTACAAGGTCAGCACCATGGAGCTGACCGACCCGACCCGTGAGGCCCTCAAGGAGGCCGGGACGGATGCCAAGGCCTCCGGCCTGAACGTCCAGATCGGCGGCGACGCCCTGATGGCGACCCCCGAGACCGGCTCCGGCGAGGTCATCGGCATCGTCATCGCCGCGATCGTGCTCGTCATCACCTTCGGCTCGCTCATCGCGGCCGGACTGCCGCTGCTGACCGCGCTGATCGGCGTCGGCATCGGCATCTCCTCGATCACCGCGCTCGCCAACGTGCTGGACCTCGGCTCCACCACCTCCACCCTCGCGATGATGATCGGCCTCGCGGTCGGCATCGACTACGCGCTCTTCATCGTCTCCCGCTACCGCTCGGAGCTCGCCGACGGACGCGAGCGCGAGGAGGCCGCGGGCCGGGCCGTCGGAACCGCCGGCTCCGCCGTGGTCTTCGCCGGACTGACCGTGGTCATCGCCCTCGTGGGCCTGGCCGTCGTCAACATCCCGATGCTCACCAAGATGGGCGCCGCCGCCGCGGGCACCGTGGTCATCGCGGTCCTCGTCGCCCTGACGCTGGTCCCCGCCATCCTGGGGTTCGCCGGCAAGAAGGTGCTGCCCGCCGGTACGAAGTCCAAGCTGTTCGGCAAGGGCAAGCCGGCCGCCGAGGGCGCGGAGGCCAAGCCCAACGGCGGCACCCGCTGGGCCCGCTTCATCCTGCGCCGCCCCGTCGTGGTGCTGCTGGTCGCGGTCGTCGGCCTCGGCGCCGTCGCCATCCCGGCGAGCAAGCTGGAGATGGGCCTGCCGGACGACGGCTCCCAGCCGGTCTCCACCACCCAGCGCCAGGCGTACGACCTGCTCTCCGCGGGCTTCGGCCCCGGCTTCAACGGCCCGCTGATGGTCGTCGTGGACGGGGACAAGGCGCTCGCCGACTCGACGGTCGACCGGATCAAGGGACTGGAGGGCGTGGCCGCGGTCACCCCGCCGACCCTGAACAAGGAGGGCGACGCCGCCGTCATCACGGTCATCCCGAAGGACCGCCCGTCCTCCGAGCAGACCGAGACGCTGGTCCACGAGATCCGCGAGGGCAGCGGGGACGACGTCCTCGTCACCGGCGCCACCGCGATGAACATCGACTTCTCGCAGAAGATGAACGACGCGCTGCTGCCCTACCTGGCGCTCGTCGTCGGCCTCGCCTTCCTGCTCCTGATGCTCGTCTTCCGCTCGATCCTGGTCCCGCTCAAGGCGGCCCTCGGCTTCCTGCTCAGCGTGCTCGCCGCGCTCGGCGCCGTCGTCGCGGTCTTCCAGTGGGGCTGGCTCG
>NZ_JBSGXB010000032.1:0-40284 GCF_053609185.1 Streptomyces sp. NPDC054956
GGATTCATCCGGCCCCGCCGGCGTTCGAGGCGATCTTTGAGCCGCGCCGGGAACCCCCGGAGGGCTACGCCCAGAGCTGGCCCTGGAGGACCTCGATGGCTTCTTCCGTCGTCGCCGCCGTGTAGACGCCCGTCGAGAGGTACTTCCAGCCACCGTCGGCCACGACGAAGACGATGTCGGCGGACTCGCCCGCCGCGACCGCCTTGCGGCCGACGCCGATCGCCGCGTGCAGTGCCGCGCCCGTGGAGACGCCCGCGAAGATGCCCTCCTGCTGGAGGAGCTCCCGGGTGCGGGTGACCGCGTCCGCCGAGCCGACCGAGAAGCGGGTCGTCAGGACCGACGCGTCGTACAGCTCGGGGACGAAGCCCTCGTCGAGGTTGCGCAGGCCGTAGACGAGGTCGTCGTAGCGCGGTTCCGCCGCCACGATCTTGACGCCGGGTACGTGCTCGCGCAGGTAGCGGCCCACGCCCATCAGCGTGCCGGTGGTGCCGAGGCCCGCCACGAAGTGGGTGATGGAGGGGAGGTCCGCGAGGATCTCGGGGCCGGTCGTCGCGTAGTGGGCGCCCGCGTTGTCCGGGTTGCCGTACTGGTAGAGCATCACCCAGGAGGGGTTCTGCTCCGCCAGTTCCTTCGCCACGCGCACCGCGGTGTTCGAGCCGCCCGCCGCGGGCGAAGGGATGATCTCGGCTCCCCACATGGCCAGCAGGTCGCGCCGCTCCTGAGAGGTGTTCTCCGGCATGACGCACACGATCTTGTAGCCCTTGAGCTTCGCGGCCATGGCGAGGGAGATGCCCGTGTTGCCCGAGGTGGGCTCCAGGATGGTGCAGCCCGGGTACAGGCGGCCGTCCTTCTCCGCCTGCTCGACCATGTGGAGCGCGGGGCGGTCCTTGATCGAGCCGGTCGGGTTGCGGTCCTCGAGCTTCGCCCAGATCCGTACGTCCTCGGAGGGCGAGAGCCGGGGCAGCCGGACGAGCGGCGTGTTGCCGACCGCGGCCAGGGGGGAGTCGTAGCGCATTACTTCGATCCGCCGGCTACGGCCGGGAGGATGGTGACGTTGTCGCCGTCCTTGAGGGCGGTGGAGATGCCGTCCAGGAAGCGGACGTCCTCGTCGTTGAGGTAGACGTTGACGAAGCGGCGCAGCTCGCCGCCCTTGGCCTCGTCGACGATGCGCTCCTGGATGCCCTTGTGGCGGGTCTCCAGGTCCGAGAACAGGTCGGCCAGGGTGGCGCCCTCACCGGTGACGGCCTTCTCGCCGTCGGTGTAGGTGCGGAGGATGGTGGGGATGCGGACCTCGATGGCCATGGCAGGCTCCAGTCAGGGTGGTGAGGGAAGGCGGGCGAAGCGACGGCGGCGTGAGCGTGCGGGCCCCGCGAGGGGGCCGGCGGGGGCTCAGGCCGCAGGACAGATGGCGCTGGCGAGGCGGCACAGGTCGACGTGCAGCCGCGCCACAAGCAGCAGCCTGCCGGGCGTCTCGATGCTCACGTCGTGGGAAACCATGCGGTCATGTTAACGATTCCCGGTCCCCGGTTTGGAGTGTGATTCCGCATCGTGGACGAATACCGCTCACATACTGGGCAGTAGGTTCCCGTCGAGGCCTCAGTAGGCCTCCACCACCTGCACTTCTTCCTCGGTGATCACGCCTTCGACGATCCGGTACGACCGGAACTGGAACTCCCCGAGGCCGTCCTTGTCGGCCGTGGAGACCAGGACGTAGTGCGCTCCGGGCTCGTTCGCGTACGTGACGTCCGTGCGCGAGGGGTAGGCCTCGGTCGCCGTGTGCGAGTGGTAGACGATCACCGGCTCCTCGTCCCGGTCGTCGAGCTCGCGGTAGAGCTTCAGCAGGTCCTTCGAGTCGAACTCGTAGAACGTGGGCGAGCGGGCCGCGTTCAGCATCGGGACGAACCGCTCCGGGCGGTCCGTGCCCGCCGGGCCGGCCACCACGCCGCAGGCCTCGTCGGGGTGGTCCTGACGGGCGTGCGCGACGATCTGGTCGTACAGGGCCTGGGTGAGGGTCAGCATGTGCGACAGGATAAGCAGACGGGCCCTCCCGTACCGAGGAGTGGTACGGGAGGGCCCGGATGCTGGACACGGGCGCCCGTTCACAGGGGTCCGCGCCGGTGGTTCACGTGGTTCCCGGCCGTGGCAGGCGGCCGGGACTCACGGTTCGGGGAGGCCGTTACGAGGCCTTGGTGAAGGCCGCGCCGCGCGGGTCGCGGGACTTCATCACGAGGTACGAGACGCCCAGCAGCAGACCCCACAGCGGGGCGCAGTAGAGCGAGACGCGGGCGTCCTTGTCGATGCCCATCATCACGATGACCATGCCGATGAACGCCAGGGCGAACCAGCTCGTGTACGGGGCGCCGGGGGCCCGGAACGGGGACTTCGGCAGGTCGCCGCGGTCGGAGGCGGCCCGGTAGCGGATCTGGCAGACGAGGATCATGATCCAGGCCCACATGCCGGAGATGGTGGCGAAGGAGACCACGTAGTCGAAGGCCTTGCCGGGGGCGACGTAGTTGATCCAGACGCCGACCAGCATGAGCGCGGCCGAGAACGTGGTGCCGACCAGCGGGGTGCCGCTCCTGGTGAGCTTGGTGAAGAACTTCGGGCCCTGGCCGTTGAGCGCGAGGTCGCGCAGCATGCGGCCGGTGGAGTACATGCCCGAGTTGCAGGAGGACAGGGCCGCGGTCAGGACGACGAAGTTGACGATCGCGGCGCCGACGCCGAGGCCCATCTTCTCGAAGGCGGCGACGAAGGGGCTGACGCCGGGCTGGAACTCGTGCCACGGGACGACCGACAGGATCATGATGAGCGCGCCGACGTAGAAGACGGCGATGCGCCACGGCACGGTGTTGATGGCCTTGGGCAGGGTCTTCTCGGGGTCCTTGGACTCGCCGGCGGTGACGCCGACCAGCTCGACGGCGAGGAAGGCGAACATCACGATCTGCAGGGTCATCAGCGTGCCGCCGATGCCCTTGGGGAAGAAGCCGCCGTCGTTCCACAGGTTGGTGACGGTCGCCGTGTCGGCGGCGTCGGAGAAACCGATGGTGAGGATGCCGGCGCAGATCAGGATCATGCCGACGATGGCGGTGACCTTGACCATGGAGAACCAGAACTCCAGCTCACCGAAGAGCTTCACGGAGATCAGGTTGGCGCCGTAGAGGATGACGGTGAAGATCAGCGCGTACGCCCACTGCGGGAAGCTGTCGTGGGTCCAGTACGCCATGTACTGCGCGGCGGCGGTGACTTCGGTGATGCCGGTGACCACCCAGAAGAGCCAGTACGTCCAGCCGGTCACGTAACCCCAGAAGGGGCCGAGGAACTCCCGGGCGTAGTCCGAGAACGAGCCGGACACCGGGCGGTACATGAGCAGTTCGCCCAGGGCGCGCATGATGAAGAAGATGACCAGGCCCGCGATGGCGTAGGCCAGGATCAGGCTCGGTCCGGCCTTGGAGATGGCCTTGCCGGCACCCAGGAAGAGGCCGGTGCCGATGGCTCCGCCGATCGCGATCATCTGGATCTGGCGGGCGCCGAGTGCGCGGTGGTACCCCTCGCCGCCGCTCTCGGCTGTGTCGTGCTGCTGCTCGTCGACCTGTACGGAGGTCATGTCTTGGTGCGCCTTTCTCCACGCCGACCCGCGCCTTCGCTGGCTGCGGATCGGGTCCTCGATCCCCCCGGATACGGATGGAGTTGCACGCCGGCGGTCAGCCGGTTCAAGCAGGCCGGGGGACATGGGTGGCGCCCCGTCGGCGGTCGTGAAGATTTATCACGTGCTTACGGCTGCCCGAGGGGAGGAAATGAGACGCATGGCGCAAAAAATTCAGGACATAGGTCATGAAAAACGATCAGATCACCACATCGTGGTGATCTGATCGTTATCCGGATTTGAGCGTCCGCTGAGCGAACCGATCTCCCGTTTGAGGATCCTCAGAGGGTCTCGATGAGGGTCTCCTGGAGACCGCCCAGCCAGAGGTAGGCCATCACCATCGGCTTGCGCGGATCGTCGTCCGGCAGCCGGAAGAGCACGGCGCTCTCGTCGTCCTCGGTGATGTCGAGGCGGGCCGCGATGGTGAGCCGCAGGTCGTTCAGGGCTCCGAGCCAGCGCAGCGGCAGCTCGCCGGTGAGCTCCAGTACGGCCGCCTCGTCGCCGGCCGGGGTGAGCCCGTCGAGGCTGCGTACGACGGCCAGCGCGTCCTCCCGCTTGCGGGTGCGCAGGTCGTTCTCGGTGAAGCGGCGGAATTCGGCCGATCGGGCGCGCAGCTGCGCCCCGTCGGCGTCGGGCCCGGTGTCCGGGCCGCCGTAGGCGTCGGGGAAGAGCCGGGCGAGGGCCGGGTCGGACGGGGGCTCGGTCGGGCCGTCGGAGGCCGCGAAGAGCACGGCGAGCGGATCGGCGTCCGGGTCGGGCTCGGGCTCTCCGGGGCCGATGAGCTCCAGGAGCTGCACGGCCAGCGAGCGCAGGATGGAGACCTCGATCTCGTCCAGCGCGATGGCGGCGCCGCCGCCCTCGACGGCTTCGAACACGCCGCCCATCAGTTGCGGTCCTGGGACATGGTCGCCCAGAGGCCGTAGCCGTGCATGGCCTGCACGTCGCGTTCCATCTCCTCGCGGCTGCCGCTGGAGACGACCGCCCGCCCCTTGTGGTGGACGTCGAGCATCAGCTTGTTCGCCTTGTCCTTGGAGTAGCCGAAGTACGCCTGGAACACGTACGTCACGTAGCTCATGAGGTTGACCGGGTCGTTGTGCACCAGGGTCACCCACGGGACGTCGGGTTCGGGGACCGCGAAGGTCTCTTCGGCCGATTCGGTGCGTTCGATCTCAATGGGAGCAACACTCACTTTCCCCATGCTGCCACTGCGGGGGGCCTGTCGCACAAACGGGCCCCTACATCTCGTCACTTTGACGAGATGTGCGCTAGCATCCCTGACATGAACCCTGCGGACCTGGGCCTGCCGGTGGACGTGCCGTCGACAGCGCTCTTCACGGACCATTACGAGCTCACGATGCTGCAGGCCGCTCTGGCCAGCGGCACCGCCGACCGACGCTCGGTCTTCGAGGTCTTCACCCGGCGGCTGCCCGAAGGACGGCGCTACGGCGTGGTCGCGGGAACCGGTCGGGTGCTCGACGCGGTGGAGAACTTCCGCTTCGACGGCGCCGTACTGGAGTTCCTGCGCGAGCGGAACGTCATCGACGCGCGCACCCTCGACTGGCTGGCCTCCTACCGCTTCTCGGGCGACATCTGGGGCTACCCGGAGGGCGAGGTCTACTTCCCCGGCTCCCCGGTCCTGCGCGTCGAGGGCAGCTTCGCCGAGTGCGTGCTGCTGGAGACCGTGATCCTGTCGATCCTCAACCACGACTCGGCGATCGCCGCGGCCGCCTCCCGGATGTCCTCGGCCGCGGGCGGCCGGCCGCTGATCGAGATGGGCGCGCGGCGCACCCACGAACTGGCGGCCGTCGCCTCGGCCCGCGCCGCGTACGTCGGCGGCTTCACCTCGACCTCGGACCTGGCGGCCGGATTCCGCTACGGCATTCCGACGGTCGGTACGAGCGCGCACGCGTTCACGCTGCTGCACGACGACGAGCGGGACGCCTTCACGGCGCAGGTCGCCTCCCTGGGGAACGGCACCACGCTGCTGGTGGACACCTACGACGTGGCGGAAGCGGTCCGCACGGCCGTGGAGGTCGCCGGGACGGGCCTGGGCGCGGTCCGGATCGACTCCGGGGACCTGCTGCTGGTCGCGCACCGGGTGCGGCAGCAGCTGGACGAGCTGGGGGCGACGGCGACGAAGATCGTGGTCACCTCGGACCTGGACGAGTACGCGATCGCCTCGCTGGCGGCCGCGCCGGTGGACGCGTACGGGGTCGGCACGCAGCTGGTGACGGGCAGCGGGCACCCGACGTGCTCGATGGTCTACAAGCTGGTGGCGCGGGCCGCCTCGGCGGACCCGAAGGCCCCGCTCGTGTCGGTGGCGAAGAAGTCCTCCGGCGGCAAGACGTCCGTCGGGGGCCGCAAGTGGGCGGCGCGGCGGGTCGACGCGGACGGGGTCGCGGAGGCGGAGGTCGTCGGGACCGGGCCGGTGCCGGCCGCCCTCGCGGACCGGCAGCTCCTGGTGGAACTGGTCAAGGGCGGCGAGGTCGTGGCCCGCGAGTCCCTGGAGGCCGCGCGCGCCCGCCACCGCGAAGCCCTGGCGGGCCTCCCGCTCTCCGCGACACAGCTCTCGCGCGGCGAGGCCGTGATCCCGACCGAGTACGCGTAGCGCCCGCGGGGCGCAGCCCTGCGGGGCTGTCCCCCATCCGCCCTTGCACCGTTCCCCGGGCTCCGCCCCAGTTTCGGGAAGGGGCGGGGTGGGGGAAGAGCCCCCGCAGGGTCCCCGCCCACCACACACCAAGCCGAAGGGCACCGGACATGCACCGCGCACTGATCGTCGTCGACGTCCAGAACGACTTCTGCGAAGGCGGCAGCCTCGCGGTCACCGGCGGGGCCGACGTGGCCGCCGCCATCACCGAGCTCATCGGGCAGGCCACCGCCGGCTACCGGCACGTCGTCGCCACCCGCGACCACCACGTGGACCCCGGGTCCCACTTCGCGCACCCCCCGGCCCAGCCGGACTACGAGACCTCCTGGCCGGTCCACTGCGTCGCCGGCACGGAGGGGGTGGGCTTCCACCCCAACTTCGCTCCCGCCGTCGCCTCGGGGGCCGTCGCCGCCGTGTTCGACAAGGGGGCGTACGAGGCCGCGTACAGCGGTTTCGAGGGGACGGACGAGAACGGCCACGGGCTCGCGGAGTGGCTGCGCGACCGGCACGTCACCGAGGTCGACGTGGTCGGCATCGCCACCGACCACTGCGTCAAGGCCACCGCCCTGGACGCGGCCCGCGCGGGCTTCCGTACGCACGTCCTGCTGGACCTGACGGCCGGCGTGGCCCCGCACACCACCACCCGGGCACTGACCGAGCTCCGCGAGGCCGGGGTGGAACTGTCCGGGACCCCGGTCGTGGCCGGCTGACGAGAAGGCCACTGACGCCCGACGGCCGAGCCCCGGACCGGAGCACATCGGACAAGCTGGGGCGGATTTCCGTCAAAGCCGCGAAACCCTCCTGCGGAAGATCGCGACTCCTGGAAGCGTGTCGCGGATCAACACCTGCGACAAGGAGGCGACCCGTGATGCTCAGGTTCACCGGCCCGGCGGACGACGGCACCCCCGCCGGCCACCCCTCGCTCCGGGGCCGCGGCACGATCAGCCTGGCGGCGGCCGACGGGGGCTGGAAGCCGACGTTCGTGTGGTCGGGCCAGGCCCTCCCCGTCCCCGGGCAGGGCGGGGAGCTGCCCCTCACGGCGGGGGCGGAGGTCCGCACGCCGGAGGGGACCCCACTGCTGGAGTTCCGCATGCGCGGGACCCGGCAGCCCGCCTACAGCTTCGGGCACACCCTCGGCGGCCGGCTCCCGGCGGGCGCCTACACGGTCGAGTGGTGGACCGCCCGCGACGACGACGGCTCCCGGGTGGGCGGAAGCTTCGGCTTCGAGCTCGCCTGACGGCGCCCGGCACGGGGCCGCCACCGGCACGACCCCGCCCCGCGGGCCCGGCAGCGCCCTGCGCGGCCTAGCCACGCCCCAGCAGCGCCCGGATCGGGTGCCACAGCTCCTCGGCCCGGTCCGGCGCGCAGCGCCACAGCAGGCCGTCGGGATGGTGCAGGACGGCGGTGATCTCGTCCGGGGTCGGGGGGTGGGTGTTGCCGCGCAGGTAGACGGCGCGCATCCCTAGGTTCCGCAGCCTGGTCAGGGCGCGGGCCCGGTTCACGGCGTGCACCAGCACGCGGACGTTCCCACCCTCGGGAAGGCCCTCCGGGACGCCTGGCCGGACGCCTGCCCGGACACCTGCCGGAACGCCTTCCCCGGCGCCTCTTCCGGCGCCTCCTGCGGCGCCCGCCGCGGGCGGTCTGGGCAGCGTGAGCGCGACGACCACGCTGCCGCCAGGCAATCGGACGAAACCTCCACCGGGCATGTCTTCATCTCCCCCGTCAATAAGAAACTCAGCCCACGCATCTAAACGCGAACGGCCGCCGCCCGCTAGAGGGCGACGGCCGATCATGCTCTGACCTGCGGCTTTACCGAATTACTTAACGGCGGGGCCGACCTCGAGCGTCATCTGGAGACCGTTGGAGGCCTCCTTCACGATCTTGATCTTGGTGTTGGTGTCAGTGACCTTCACCGAGCCGGTCGGGTTCTCGTCGAAGAAGTACTTGCCCGCGTGGTCGTCGAAGACCCGGTTGGCGGGCTTCGGCTTCAGGTACAGCGACTCACCGTTCTTGTGGAGGGTGAATCCGTCCGTGGCGTGCGTGCTGAAGGTGGCGTCGTACGGCTGGATCTTGTTGCGAAGCAGCGTGCCGTCCTTCCACTTCATCGGCGTCGCGTTGGCGTCGATCGGAAGGATCAGACCGGCGCCGGGGTGCTGGCTGGTGTTGTTGTCCTTCTGGGAGGTGTCCCACTGCCAGATCAGGAGACCGTCCTGGTAGGGGTAGTGCTCGACCCAGCCCGGCTTGGTGTTGGCCCAGCCGAAGTTGTACGGGCCCACCTTGAGGGTGGAGTCGTACGAGACGTAGCGACGGTTCTCCGCCAGGTAGTACTGCGCGTACTCCTTGGTGAAGCCGTTGCCGACGCGGGAGAAGCCCTTGCCGGTCCAGCCGTTGTCGCCGTTCTCGGCGCCGTCGGTGAACACCGCGGAGCCGTCCGCCGTGATGGTGAGGGCATCGGCCGTGAAGCCCTTGCCGCCCGCGCCGCCGTCCGTCTGGTAGCGGAAGCGGAGGTCGACCTTCTTGCCCGCGTAGGCGTCCAGCGAGTAGTTCAGGTTCTTCCAGGCACCCGAGACGCCGGTGAGCGACGGGCTGCCGGAGGCGTCGACCGGGATGGCCGTGCCGTCGGCGGTGCCGGCCAGCGCGGTCCAGTTGGCCCCGCCGTCCGTGGAGACCTCGGTGTACAGGAAGTCGTACTCCGCCTCGATGTCCCACCAGCCCTTGAGGGACAGGGCCGCGGAGGACTTGCCGGTCAGGTCGACCGAGCGGGTCAGGGTGTTCTTGAGGTCGTCACCCATGTTGCTCCACCACTGCGAGGAACCCTCGGCGGGAGCGACGATCTCGGTCTTGACCTGCTTCTTCGGCAGCTCGACGAGGAGCGCCTGCTTGTCCTTGGTGTTGAACTCCGACACGCCCAGCTTGTGGGTGGACTTCGTCGCGGCCTTGGCCTTGTCGTAGTTCAGCCAGCCCAGCTGGAACTTGTCCCAGGCGGTCATGTCGCCCGGGAGGTCGCCTATGGAGTCCTTGCCGTTGCCGAGCCAGGAGCCCGCCGACATCAGGGACCAGAAGCCGACCGAGTTCTCGCCGCCACCGGAGGTGTCGTAGAGGTCCGGCAGGCCCAGGTCGTGGCCGTACTCGTGCGCGAAGACGCCGAGGCCGCCGTTCTCGGGCTGCATCGTGTAGTCGCCGACCCAGATGCCCGTGTCGCCGATCTGGGTGCCACCGGCCTTGTTGTTCTCGGGGCCGGTCTTGCCCGCCTGCGTGCCGTAGGCGTACCAGCGGTGCGCCCACAGGGCGTTGGTGCCCTGAACGCCGCCGCCGGCCGACTCGTCCTCGCCCGCGTGGACGATCTGGAAGTGGTCGATGTAGCCGTCGGGCTCGTTGAAGTTGCCGTCGCCGTCGAAGTCGTAGCGGTCCCACTGGTCGTACTGGGCCAGCTGCGCCTTGATCTGCGCGTCGGTCTTGCCGGCCTTCTTCTGGCCCTCGGCCCAGGCGGTCACGCCGTCCTTGACCGTGTCCCAGACGTTGGCGCAGTTGGTCTGGCCGCAGTAGTTCGAGCCGTAACGGGCCTCGTTGTACGGGACCTTGACCCAGTCGGCCACCTCGCCGTCGACCGAGTAGCGGCCCGAGGAGGTCTTCTCGTAGTAGGTCTTCAGCGAGTTCTTGCCCTGGCCGGTACCGAAGTACAGGTCCTGGAAGTACGCGCGGTTGAAGTCCTTGCGCCAGGCCGTGCTGTTGTTCACCGCACGGTCGGGCTGGGCGATCTGGTTGTGCAGCGGGCCCGGGTTGCCGCCGTACTTGGGCACGGGCGGCTTGGGGCCCGCGCCGTCCGGGTCGAACATGGTGGTGCTGTCCACCTGGTCACCGAAGTCGACGAGGATCGTGAAGATCTTGTCGGTCTTCTCGCGGCCGAGCTCGACGTACTTCTTGTCGGCGAGCTTGACGACCTTGGAGGCCCCGCGCTGCTCGACGTCCTTCTTGCCGGTCAGCACCTGCTCCAGGGCGGCCTTGCGGGCCTGCTCCTGCTGCACGCTGAACGGGCCCTGGAGGTCGTGCTTGACCTTCTCCTTGGAGGGAGCGGTCGGGTCCTGGCGGTCGGCAGCCGGAACGCTCTGGCCCGGGTCGGCCTGGGCGATGGTGAAGGCGGCACCGGTGGCGGCGGTCGCGGCCATGGTCACGCCGACTGCGGCGGCGCGCAGCGCTCGCCTTCTGACGGAGTTGCTGGTCACTTGACGTTGTTCCCCTCCCGCGGCCGCGAAGTGGTGCGGAACATCTCCATAGGAGCGGGGGGTTCCGTGCGGCGCGCGTCTCAAGTGACGACATTTGACCGGAGAGTCGCAAGAAAAGACAGACCTTGACTTGTTCCTTACAACTGCACTATGCGGTCAGTCAGTTCCGCTATTCGGACGTTCCCCGGCCATAGCGGACGAACGGTGCGTCCGCGTGCGTCCTGGTGGCTGCCGTGCGCCCCCCTGTGCCCCACCGACCCGCTTCAGATGGGTTAGGTCGCGCTTACCGACAGTTCCCCTCGGGCATCCACCGTCGTAGAGTCACTCGACACCAGACCTGGTCGAGCCGACTCCCCCTCCCGCTTCGAGGACGGATATCGTCATGCCGCGTCCGACTGCCGCACAGCTCGCCTACGGGTCCGCCACCGTCATCGTGTCGACGATCGCCATGCTGCTGCTCTCGCAGACGAGTACGGGACTGGGTGTCGCGGTCATCTCCGCCGCCGCGCTCGTCCTCGGGCTCCTCGTCGCACTCACCGTCCCGAACCCGCGCCGGCGCGGGCGGCACGCCGCGACCCGTACGAGGACGGCCTCGCCGGTGCCCGACACGGTGCCGCAGGACGTGGCGGCGGCCGCCGCCGTGGTCGAACACCCCGTACACCACTGACCCTTCGACCTCCGCTGCCCCTCGGCCGCGTTCCGGCCGGGCACAGCGCCGCGCGGGCGGCCTCCCCGGTGGGGAGACCGCCCGCGCGCTGAGCTGCGTACGCCTGGGTGTTGTTTGCCGGAACCCGTCTAGGTCGTCGCCTGGACCACCACGGTCTTGGCCACCTTGTCGTGCAGGCCCTGCTTGTAGGGCTTGTCGACGAGCATCGAGACGACGAGTGCGATCGGCCACAGGCAGAAGCAGCAGATCAGCGTCGGCAGCCAGAGCACGGCCGAACGGCTCAGGGCCGCGCCGGACTGCGGGACGCTGCCGTCGTTGAGCATCGCGACGCGCAGGCCCAGCCACTTCTTGCCGAGGGTCTGGCCGTTCTTCTTGGTGAACCACCAGTCGTAGCCGACGTACGCGGCGATCGAGATCAGGGTCATGACCAGGCCGCTGCCGCTGTAGGACTTGGTGATGACCTCGGTCACGTCCTCGCCGTCGTTCGTCTTGACGGTGTAGCGGTTGCGGTCGCCGACGGCCAGCTGGATGAGGAACAGCGGCACGGCGATGATCAGGAGGTCGATGATCCTGGCGGCGAGCCGCTTGCCGAAGTCACCGAGCGGGGGCATCCCGGCGAGCGGATCGGGCATGCCGTAGCCGCCACCACCCCCGTACGGGTCTCCGCCGCCGCCTCCGTAGGGGGGCGGCGGGGGCGGATAGCCTCCGCCACCGGGCGGGGGCGGCGGCGGGAACCCTCCGCCCCCACCGGGGGGCGGCGAGCCGTACGGCGAACCACCCGACGGAGGCGTCGGCTCCTGGGGCTTCTTGAGGAACGGGTCGTCCTCGGGCGGCTGGCCCGGCGGCGGCTGGTCGGTGCTCATGGCCCGAGTCGAACCCGGTCCGGTGCGGCCCGCAACGGGGGCGCGTCCATTCGGGGGACGCGCGGGCGCGGGCGGGCCGGTCGGAGGCTCGCGGGCGACAGGGCCGAGCGGGCCTAGCGGGCCACGTACGTGCGTGCGGCGCGGTCGTGGAGGGTCCGGCGGCGCGGGCGGTCCGCGAGGGCCCACAGGGCGCCCGGGAGGCCCAGGAGGGCGTACACGAGCCAGCGGCGCAGTGCCGCGCCGAAGGTCGGCGGCCGCAGGGTGGCGGTGGCCAGGACGCGCACGCCAAGGAGCTTCTTGCCGGGGGTGCGGCCCCAACGGGCGGTGGGCAGGGCCTCGTAGAGGACGCCGAAGACGAGGACGGCGCCGAGGACGAGGGCGACGCGGCCGGCGACGGTGCCGTCGACCAGCCACACGGTGGTGGTCCGCCCGCTGACCCGGGCCGCGTCCACCTTGGCCTGGAGGTGGGCGGTGACCTCGGGCACCAGGGGCAGCGCGACCGCCGCCGCGAAGGCACCGAGCACGAGCGAGTCCAGGAACCGGGCGACGGCACGGCGCGCGAGCCCGGCGGGGCGCACGGCCCGCTCGGCCATCCGCTCGAACACGGCCCGCGCGGCGGCGGGCCGGGACGCGGCGGGCACGGGAGGCAGCGGCGGTACGGGGCGTTCGGCGTACTCCGGGCGCACGGCGCGGTCGGCGTGCTCGGGGCGTACGGCGGCCAGGTGGGGTACGGGCGCCGCTGACGGCACGGCGGCGGCCGGGGCCGGGATCGGGGCCGGGGCCTGGGCCACTCGCTCCGCCGGGGCCGCGCGTTCGGTGGTCCTCGCCGCCGGCCGGGGCCGGGCCGCGGGTCCGTCCGGCGAGCCCGGGGCCGCGGGCCACACCGGAGCCGGAGCCGGGGCCGGGGCCGGGGCCGGGGCGGGCGCCTGGGCCGCGGCCGCGCCGACCGGGGAGCGGGCCGACAGGATGCCGACGCCCTCCGGGGCCGCGGAGCCGGACACCCGCGCGGTGACCGGCGTACGGGCCAGCGAGATCCCGGCCGGACGGGCGGCGGCCTGCTCGCTCCCCCAGGACACCCGGTCGTCGCGCGGCCCGCCGAAGCCGGACTGGTGGAGCGGATCGGCCTGCCACACCGCGGCCTCGGGAGCGGGCTCCGGCTCGGGCCGCGGCTCCGGCTCGGGCGAGCGCAGCGCCCGGACCACGCCGGTCTCGTCGAGGAACACCGGCCCCGTCTCATCGGCGGGGGCCGCGGGGCGGCTCGTACCGGGAACCCAGTTCAGGCCGTTCCAGAACCTGACGTACCCGGGGATGGACGGATCGGGGTAGTAGCCCTCGCGGGCCGCGTGCTCGCCGTCACCAGGGGAGGCCGTCAATGTCCCCAACTCCGATCGTGGCTTGAGGCTTGTGCAGGTGTGGACCATAGCCAAGAACCGCCCCCCGGCAGGTCCGGTAACGGGAGAATCCAAGCCTTCGAGCGAACGCGGCCCCATGCGCACGATTTCGGTCACCCGACAGAATCCGGCCAATCCGCGGATTGGTCCGCGAAGTCGCGTCATACCCGGGCACTTCGGCGCTCTCTCCAGGCGTGGGGCCGGTTCGCGGCCCCGCGCACCGCCCGAGTACGCACCACGCACCGAAGTGAGGCCGTCATGCACCACCCCGTCATCGAACGCGAACTGGAACTGAAGCTGGTGCTCTCCCCCGAGCGCAGCATCGCCGTCCCCGCCCGGCTGCTCTACCTCACCGACGACCCGTACGCCGTCCACATCACCTTCCACACCGGCTCCAGCACCCCGGTCAACTGGACCTTCGCCCGCGAGCTGCTGGTCGAGGGGGTGTTCCGTCCGTGCGGCCACGGCGACGTGCGGATCTGGCCCACGAAGGTCGACCAGAAGGCCGTCCTGTGCATGGCGCTGAGCTCCCCCGACGGGGACGCCCTGCTGGAGGCCCCCGCCGCGTCCGTGTCGGCGTGGCTGGAGCGGACCCTGCGGATCGTGCCGCCCGGCACCGAGGCCGAGCGGCTCGGCCTGGACGCGGCGCTGGCCGAGCTGCTGGCCCCGACCCCGGCCGACGACCTGTGGATGCGCGACCCGTGGCCGTCGGACGAGTCGGCCGACGGGGAGATGTGAGGGCCCGCGCGGGGGGTCGCGCGGCGCACGCCGCCTCAGAAGAGCTTGCCCGGGTTGAGCAGCCCCTCCGGGTCGAAGGCGTGCTTGACGGCGCGCTGCATCTCCAGGCCCACCGGGCCGAGTTCGCGGGCGAGCCAGTCCTTCTTCAGGACGCCGACCCCGTGCTCCCCCGTGATGGTCCCGCCCAGTTCGAGGCCGAGCGCCATGATCTCCTCGAAGGAGGCGCGGGCCCGCCGGGTCTCGTCCTCGTCGGCCGGGTCGAAGCAGACGATGGGGTGGGTGTTGCCGTCGCCGGCGTGCGCGCAGACCCCGATGAGCAGGTCGTGCGCGCGGGCGATGGCGGCGGTGCCGTCGAGCATCTCGGCGAGCCGCGAGCGCGGTACGCACACGTCGTCGATCATCGTCGCGGGCCGCAGGGCCTCCAGTGCGGGCAGGGCCATCCGCCGCGCCTGGAGCAGCAGCAGGGACTCCGCCTCGTCCTCGGCCGGTACGACGGCGCTCGCCCCGGCGGCGGTGCACAGCTCGCCCACGGCGGCCAGGTCGTCGGGCGCGTGCGGGGTGTCGAAGGCGACGAGCAGCAGGGCCTCGGTGGTCTCGGGCAGGCCCATCTTGCCGAGGGCGTTGACGGCGTGGACGGTCGTACGGTCCATCAGTTCCAGGAGCGAGGGCGTCAGGCCCGCCTCCATGACGGCGCAGACGGCTTCGCAGGCGGCCGCGGCCGAGGGGAACTCGGCGGCGAGGGCGAGCTGGCGGGGCGGGGCCGGGCGCAGGGCCAGGACGGCCCGCACGACCACGCCGAGGCTGCCCTCGGAGCCGACGAAGAGGCGGGTGAGGTCGTACCCGGCGACGCCCTTGGCGGTGCTCCGGCCGGTGCGCAGGAGCCTGCCGTCGGCGAGGACGACGTCGAGGCCGAGCACGTACTCGGCGGTCACCCCGTACTTGACGCAGCACAGGCCGCCGGCGGCGGTGCCGATGTTCCCGCCGATGGTGCACGACTCCCAGCTGGAGGGGTCCGGCGGGTAGCACAGGCCCTGCTCGGCGACGGCGCGGGACAGGACGGCGTTGACGACGCCGGGTTCGACGACGGCGATCCGGTCGACGGTGTCGATCTTCAGGATCCGGTCCATCTTCACGAGGGACAGCACGACGCAGCCGTCGGAGGCGTTGGCCGCGCCGGACAGGCCCGTCCGGGCGCCCTGCGGGACCACGGGGACGCGTAGCGCGTGGGCGGTGCGCAGGACGTGCTGGACCTGTTCGACGGTGCGGGGCAGGACCACGGCGGCGGGCGTGCCGGCGGCGCAGAAGCTGGCCATGTCGGTGGCGTAGGAGGCGGCCACCTGGGGGTCGGTGATCAGCGCCTCGGGCGGGAGGCCTTCGCGGAGCCGTGCGTGGAGCAGCCCGTGGGACGTTGCGCGGACCGTGGTGGAAACGTCGTCATCCATGGGGCCAGAGTGGCATTCGGGGCCATCGGTGTGAACACGCCCGCGACGCTCTTCGGACACCTCCGCGAGCTCTTCATATTGACGCACAGTGACCCCATGGACCCTATGCGTGAGGCCCCCCTCCCTCAGGCCCCCCTCTCCCAGGAGAGGCAGCGGCAGGCTGCCCCGCCCGTGACCTTCACCGGCCGCAAGACGCTCGTGGCGGCGGCGGTCGCGGTGGTGCTGATCGCCGGGGCCCTGCTGATCCGGCCGGCCCGCGCGGGGGACGACGCGCGTCCGCCGGGGCCCAGCGAGCGGGCCCGCGCGGCGGTCGGGATGGGCGCGCCGGCGGCGGCGGTGGACCTGTCGGCGCTGGTCGCGGACCGGGAGCGCTGGGTCGCGGAGCACGCGGACGACGAGGCCTCGTGGGCCGTGCTCGGGTCGGCGTACCTGGAGCAGGCGCGGCGCACGGCCGATCCCGGCTGGTACCCGAAGGCGGAGAAGGCGCTGAAGCGCTCGCTGGAACTCCGCCCGGCCGAGAAGGGCAACTTCGACGCGATGACGGGCATGGGCGCGCTGGCCAACGCCCGCCGGGACTTCGGGACGGGCAAGCGCTGGGGCGAGCTCGTACGGGCGCAGGCGCCGAAGCGGTGGACGGCGTACCCGGTGCTGGTGGACGCCTACACCGGGCTCGGGGACTACAAGGCGGCCGAGAAGGCGATGGAGCGGCTGGTGGACCTGCGGCCGGGGCTGGCGGCGTTCACGCGGGCCTCGCAGGTCTACCGGGACCGGGGCTGGCGCGAGGACGCGGCCATGTCCATGGAGCACGCGGGAGGCGCGGCGAAGTCCCCGACCGAGAAGGCGTACGTGCTGTTCCGGCTCGGGGAGCTGGCGTGGGAGCGCGGGGACGAGACGGAGGCGCTGCGCCAGTACGAGGCCGCGCTGCGGACCGATCCGGCGCAGGGGCAGGCGCTGGGCGGACGGGCCCGGGTGCTGGCGGCGCTGGGGCGGGGCGGTGAGGCGGTACGGGACTACCGGCTGGCGCTGGGCCGGACTCCGGCGGCGGAGCTGGCGCTGGAGCTGGGCGAGCTGCTGGAGTCGCTGGGGCGCGGCGACGAGGCGAAGGCGGTGTACGCCGGCATCGCGGGGCAGGCGGCCCGCAGCGGTGTGAACGAGGAGCTGCTCCTCGGCCGGTACGAGGCGGACCACGGCGACCCGGCGGGAGCGGTGCGGCGGCTGACGGCGGAGTGGTCACGGCACAAGAGCGTGCAGGTGGCGGACGCGCTGGGCTGGGCCCTGCACAGGACCGGCGACGACCAGGCGGCGCTGGAGCACGCGAAGAGGGCCACGGAGCAGGGGCTCCGGCTCGCGGAGTTCGCGTACCACCGGGCGATGATCGAGCGGGGCCTGGGCGACGAGGCGGCCGCGCGGCGCCACCTGGAGGAGGCGCTGCGGACGAACCCGCGGTTCTCGCCGGTGCGGGGTCCGCTGGCGAAGGAGGCCCTCGCGGCCATCGGCAAGCCGGCTGCCGGCGGCCCGGAGAACATGCAGCCGACCACGCCGTGGGTGGCCCCGGAACTCCCGAAGGCGGCGAAGCCGACGAAGCCGAAGCCGTCGGGTCGCTGAGGAACAGAGGGCTGGTTTGCCGCTTGCCGGCAAACCAGCCCTCCGGGAACTACAGGTTGCCGCGCTTCTCCTGCTCCCGCTCGATCGCCTCGAACAGCGCCTTGAAGTTGCCCTTGCCGAAGCCCATGGAGCCGTGGCGCTCGATCATCTCGAAGAAGACGGTCGGGCGGTCCTGGACCGGCTTCGTGAAGATCTGCAGCAGGTAGCCGTCCTCGTCGCGGTCGACGAGGATCTTCAGCTCGCGCAGGATCTCGACCGGCACCCGGGTCTCGCCGGCCCACTCGCCGAGGGTGTCGTAGTAGGAGTCCGGGGTGTTCAGGAACTCCACGCCGGCCGCGCGCATCGAGCGGACCGTGGCCACGATGTCGTTCGTGGCGAGCGCGATGTGCTGGACGCCGGCGCCGCCGTAGAAGTCCAGGTACTCGTCGATCTGCGACTTCTTCTTCGCGATCGCCGGCTCGTTGATGGGGAACTTCACCTTCAGGGTGCCGTCCGCGACCACCTTCGACATCAGCGCCGAGTACTCGGTCGCGATGTCGTCGCCCACGAACTCCTTCATGTTCGTGAAGCCCATGACCTTGTTGTAGAAGGCCACCCACTCGTTCATCCGGCCGAGCTCGACGTTGCCCACGCAGTGGTCGATGGCCTGGAAGGTGCGCTTGGCCGGGGGCTCGACCATCGGGTCGACGGAGACGAAGCCGGGCAGGTAGGGCCCGGTGTAGTCGGTGCGCTCGACCAGCGTGTGGCGGGTCTGGCCGTAGGTGGCGATCGCCGCCAGCCGCACGGTGCCGTGCTCGTCGGTGAGCTCGTACGGCTCGTCCAGGCCGCGCGCGCCGTGCTCGACGGCGTACGCGTACGCCGCCTTGACGTCCGGGACCTCGATCGCGAGGTCGACCACGCCGTCGCCGTGGTCGGCGACGTGCTCGGCGAGGAAGCGGCCGCGGTCGGTGGACGCCTTGATGACCGAGGTGAGGACGAAGCGCGCGGCGCCGTTGGTCAGGACGTAGCTGGCCGTCTCGCGGGTGCCGTTCTCCGGTCCGGAGTAGGCGACGAGCTTCATGCCGAAGGCCGTCGAGTAGTAGTGCGCGGCCTGCTTGGCGTTGCCCACGGCGAAGACGACCGCGTCCATGCCCTTGACGGGGAAGGGATCGGCCTTGGCGGCGGTGCGCGGAACGGTGGCGAGCGGCTGGGTCTCAGTCATGACGGCAGAGTCCCGCCGTTCCACAAGCTGCGCAATAGTTTCCATTTCTGCTGTACAGACTGCCCAGTCAGAGCCCACCATGGCTGGAATATCTGTGCACTATGACCACCGACCGACCACCCCGGAGGTAGCTATGGGAATCGACGAGCTCGACGGGCGGCTCATCGTCCTGCTCGCCCGGGAGCCCCGGATCGGGGTCCTGGAGGTCTCGCGCCGGCTCGGCGTGGCCCGGGGCACCGCTCAGGCCCGTCTCGACCGGCTTCAGTCGAACGGAGTCATCCGCGGGTTCGGCCCGCAGGTGGATCCGGCCGCCCTGGGATACCCGGTGACCGCCTTCGCCACACTGGAGATCAAACAGGGGCAAGGGGCCGACGTACGGGCCCACTTGGACGGGGTGCCGGAGGTCCTGGAGCTGCACACGACGACCGGGCACGGGGACATGCTGTGCCGGCTCGTGGCGCGCTCCAACGCGGACCTCCAGCGGGTGATCGACCGGGTTGTCGCTTTTGATGGGATCGTGCGGGCTTCGACTGCGATTGTCATGGAAAATCCCGTACCCTTGCGGATCATCCCCCTGGTCGAACAGGCGGCCGAAGACGACTGACCCGACCGGGCCACCTCCCGGAACGGCCCGGAAACGACGGACGAGGTGACGTGGCGTGAGCTTCTGGGCCTACCTGTCCAACCGCCACCAGCAGCTCCTCACCGACGCCTTCCAGCACGCCAGCGCCGTCTTCCAGTGCATGGTCATCGCGACCCTGCTCGGCATCGCCATCGGGGTCCTCACCTACCGCAGCGGCTGGGCCGGGAACCTCGCGGTCACCTCCACCTCCACGGTGCTGACCATCCCCTCCCTCGCCATGATCGGCCTGCTGATCCCGATCGTCGGCCTCGGCGTGGCACCGACCGTGATCGCCCTGACGCTGTACGGGCTGCTGCCCATCGTCCGCAACTGCATCGTGGGGCTGCGCGGGGTCGATCCGGCCCTGGTCGACGCCGCCAAGGGCATCGGGATGTCCCGCGCCGCCCAGCTCCTGAAGGTGGAGCTGCCGCTGGCCTGGCCGCCGATCCTGACGGGCATCAGGGTCTCCACGCAGATGCTGATGGGCATCGCGGCCATCGCGGCCTACGCCTCCGGGCCCGGCCTCGGCAACGAGATCTTCCGCGGGATCGCCTCGCTCGGCAGCGCCAACGCCATCAACCAGGTCCTGGCCGGGACACTCGGCGTCGTCGTCCTCGCCCTCCTCTTCGACGCCGCCTACGTCCTGCTCGGCCGTCTCACCATCCCGAGGGGAATCCGTGTCTGAGCCGACCGAGAAGGCCCCCGCGAAAACCGCCTCCGGCGCCGCCATCCGACTGGAGAACCTCACCAAGCGCTACCCGGGCAATCCGAACCCCTCCGTCGACGACGTTTCGATGGAGATCAAGGCGGGCGAGACGGTCGTCTTCGTCGGCCCCTCCGGCTGCGGGAAGTCCACCACCCTCAAGATGATCAACCGGCTGATCGAGCCCTCCTCCGGCCGGATCCGCATCGGCGACGAGGACGTCACCGACATGGACCCGGTCAAACTGCGCCGCAAGATCGGGTACGCGATCCAGTCCTCCGGGCTCTTCCCGCACATGACGGTCGCCGAGAACATCGCCCTGGTCCCGAAGATGACCGGCTGGTCCAAGTCCCGCGTCAAGGACCGGGTGGAGGAGATGCTCGACCTGGTCGGCCTGGACCCCCGCGAGTTCCACGGCCGCTACCCCCGCCAGCTCTCCGGCGGCCAGCAGCAGCGCGTGGGCGTGGCCCGGGCGCTCGCCGCCGACCCGCCGGTCCTCCTGATGGACGAGCCCTTCGGCGCCGTCGACCCCATCACCCGCGACCACCTCCAGGACGAGCTGATCCGGCTCCAGCACGAGCTGCACAAGACGATCGTCTTCGTCACCCACGACTTCGACGAGGCCATCAAGCTCGGCGACCGGATCGCCGTCCTGCGCGAGCGCTCGCACATCGCCCAGTTCGACACCCCCGAGGCCATCCTCACCAACCCCGCCGACGACTTCGTCTCCGGATTCGTCGGCGCCGGGGCGGCCCTCAAACGGCTCAACCTGACCCGCGTGCGGGACGTGGAGATCGCCGACTTCCCGACCGTGTCCGTGGACGACCCGCTCCAGCAGATCTTCAACACCCTGCGCGCCGGCCAGGGCAACGAGCTCCTGATGCTGGACCGGCGCGGGCGCCCGTACAAATGGCTGCGCCGCGGCGACCTGATGCGCGCCAAGGGCTCGCTCGCCCGGGCCGGGCAGCTCGTGCACGACACGGTGACCCGGGACGCGACCCTGCACGACGCCCTGGAGGCGGTCCTCATCGACAGCGGCGGCCGGGTCGCCGTCACCGGGCGGCGCGGCGAGTACATCGGGGTCGTCGACATGGAGACCCTGATGAACTCCGTGCACGAGATGCTGGAGGCCGACCGGCTGACGGCCGCCGAGCACGCGCACGACCTGGAGGAGCTGCGCCACCACCGCGTCGAGCGGGACCTGGAGGGCATCGAGGACGGTGCGGGCGACTCATGAGCACCAGGAAACCGGCCCGGCCCGGACGCCCGCCGGGTGAACACGAGGTCAGGGGCGTGGTCTTCCGCGACGAGGAGCTGGTGGAGGCCGCCGAGCCGGCCGCCCCGGCGCCCGGGCCCGCCCGCCGGATCACCTGGGCCAAGCTCGTCACCCTGCCCGTGGTCCTGGCGCTCGTCCTGCTGGCCACGTACCTGTGGATCACCAACGCCTCCCTCGACACGATCGCCGAGAACTCCCTCGCCGGCGGCAACGTCCGGCTCCGACTGTGGGAGCACGTCGAACTGACCGCCGTCTCCACCTTCTGGGTGCTGGTGATCGCGATCCCGCTCGGCATCGCCCTCACCCGGCGCGGCCTGAGCCGGGCGGCCCCGCTGGTCACCGCCGTCGCCAACGTCGGCCAGGCCACCCCGGCCATCGGGCTGCTGGCCCTGCTGGTCATCTGGCTCGGCATCGGCCCCTCGACCGCGATCATCGGCATGGTCGCGTACGCCGTCCTGCCCGTGCTGTCCAACACCGTCGCGGGACTGCGCGCGATCGACCCCCAGCTGGTGGAGGCCGCGCGCGGGATCGGGATGTCGTCCGCGGGGACCCTGCTGAAGGTGGAACTGCCGCTGGCCGTCCCGCTGATCCTGGCGGGCGTGCGCACGGCCCTCGTCCTCAACGTGGGCACCGCCACCCTGGCCACCTTCGGCGGCGGCGGGGGCCTGGGCGACCTGATCACCTCCGGGATCCAGACCCAGCGGATGCCGGTGCTGGTGCTGGGCTCGGTGCTGACGGTGTCGCTGGCGCTGTTCGTGGACTGGCTGGCCTCGCTCGCCGAGACGGCCCTGACCCCGCGCGGGCTGGAGGCGTAGATGCACACCCTCCGGCGGCGGGCCCGCGCGGCGGTGCTCCTCGGGCTCGCGCTCTCGCTCCCCCTCGCGCTCTCGGGGTGCGGGCTCAAGAGCGGGTCCCCGATGGCCGACGACGTCCTGCCGGGCTCGGTCGGACAGGGGCAGCCCCTCAAGGGCGCCTCCCTCACCGTCACTTCGAAGAACTTCAGCGAGAACATCGTGCTCGGCCAGATGATCGGCCTGATCTTCAAGGCGGCCGGCGCGGAAGTCCTGGACCGCACCAACCTGCCCGGCTCGATCAGCGCGCGGGAGGCGATCCGGCAGGGCGGCGCGGACGCCATGTACGAGTACACGGGCACGGCCTGGATCACCTACCTGGGCAACGACGAGCCGATCGACGACCCGTACGCGCAGTGGAAGGCGGTGCGGGACGCGGACGTGCGCAACGGCGTCGCGTGGCTGGCCCCCTCCACGCTCAACAACACGTACACGCTGGCGATCAGCAAGAAGAACAACGCCAAGTACGGGCTGAAGACCATGTCGGACGTGGCGAAGCTGGCGGCCGAGAACCCGTCGGCGGTCACGGTGTGCGTGGAGAACGAGTTCGCCTCCCGCGAGGACGGGCTGCCGGGCATGGAGAAGGCGTACGGGATGAGGATCCCGGCGGGCAACGTCATGAAGATGGACGCCGGAATCATCTACACCCAGGTCTCGAAGTCCGACTCCTGCCTGCTGGGCGAGGCGTTCACCACCGACGGCCGGATCGAGGCCATGGACCTCGACACCCTCGCCGACGACCGGCACTTCTTCCCCAACTACAACGCGGCGCCCGAGCTCCACGCGAAGACGCTGGCCAAGTACCCGGTCATCGCGGAGCTGTTGGACCCGCTGTCGAAGCGGCTGACGACGCAGATCGCGCAGCGGCTCAACGCCGAGGTGGACGTGGAGGGGCGGGACCCGCACGACGTGGCGAAGGAGTGGCTGGTGGCGGAGGGGTTCATCAAGGAGGGCTGAGCGGCCGGACGGGGCCGGACGGGTGAGTTCCAAAGAAGTAGTTGCAAAGAAACCCTTGCATAGACTTCTTTGCAACTCTACTGTGGAGCCATGCCCGAGAAGAACGCCGAATCAGCCGGGGCCCAGAAGCCGGCCCAGCCCGAGGTCCGCACGCTGGACGCCCAGTCCCTGCGCGGCCTGGCCCATCCACTGCGCATCCGCCTGCTCGGCGTCCTGCGCCACGACGGTCCGGCCACGGCTTCCCAGCTCGCCGAGCGGCTCGGCGAGTCCAGCGGGGCCACCAGCTACCACCTGCGCCAGCTGGCCGCGCACGGATTCGTCGAGGACGCGCCCGAACGCGGCAAGGGCCGCGAGCGCTGGTGGCGGGCCGCCCACGACGGGACCGCGTTCGACGAGTCGCTGCTCTTCAACGGGGACCCGGCCACACGGGGCGCGGCCGAGGTCTTCCTGGCCGAGATCCTGAAGATCCACACGCAGGAGCTGGGCAACTGGCTGGGCCAGGCGCAGAGCTGGTCGCTGGACTGGCGCCGGAGCTCCGACCTCAGCGACTTCACCCTGCAGCTCACTCCCGGGCAGAGCCACGAGCTGATCCTCAAGATGCACGACCTGGTCAACAGCTACCGCGACCTGCCGCCGGAAGAGGACACGGAAACGGTCCGCATCCACACGCACGCCTTCCCCCGCCGCGTCGGCGAATAACCGAACCACACTGAGGGAGTCCTGCCATGCACGCCTTCACCCACAGCCGGATCCACGAGACCCACACCGTCGAACTCGCCGCCGAGGCCGCCGCCTGGCGCCTCGCCCACGAGCACTCCGTCCCCGCGGCTCCCGCCCTGCGCAACCGGCTCGGCGAGGCCCTGGTCGGCGCGGGCATCCGGCTGATGGAGCCCGCCCACATCCACGCCCGCGTCCGCGTCCGGCGGCACGCCGTATGAGCCGCCGCCCCTTCACCGCCGTCCTCGTCGCCAACACCATCTCGATAGCCGGGAGTTCCCTCACCCTCATCGGCGTCCCGTGGTTCGTCCTGCAGACCACGGGCAGCGCCGGGCGGGCCGGGATCGTCGCCTTCTGCGCCACGCTGCCCGTCGCCGTGGCCGCCCTCGTCGGCGGCCCGGTCATCGACCGGATCGGCCGCCGCCGGGTCTCCGCCGCCTCGGACCTGATCTGCGGCGTGTCCGTCGCCTCGATCCCGCTGCTGCACTACGCCGGGCTGCTGGAGTTCTGGATGCTGTGCGCGCTGATGGCCGTCGGCGGCCTCGTGCACACCCCCGGGCTCACCGCGCGCTACGTCATGCTCCCCCACCTCGCCGAGCACGCCGGCACCACCGTCGCCCGCGCCGCCAGCCTCTACGACGCCGTCTCGCGCGGAGCCCGCATGCTCGGGGCCGCGCTGGCCGGCGTACTCATCGCCACGATCGGCGCCGAGTCGGTCCTGCTGCTCGACGCGGCCACCTTCGGGGCGTCCGCCCTGCTCGTCGCCGCGTTCCTGCGGGGGATACCGTCCGCCGAGCCGCAGCGCACCGGGAAGAAGGTGTCGGCGGCCGGCTACCGGGCCGAACTCGCCGAGGGCTTCGGGTTCCTGACCCGCTCCCGGCTGCTGCTCGGCATCACCCTGATGGTGATGATGACCAACGGGCTCGACCAGGGCTGGTCCTCGGTCCTGCTGCCCGTGCACGGCCGCGAGGCACTCGGCGGCGCCGCCGCGCTCGGCCTGCTCATCGCCCTCTTCGGCGGGTTCGCGCTCCTCGGGGCCCTGCTCTACGGAGCCTGGGGCGAGCGGTTCTCCCGCAGGACCGTCTTCGCCGCGGCCTTCCTGCTGTGCGGAGCCCCCCGCTACGCCGTCGCCGCCTTCACCGACACCCCGCTGCCCCTCGCGGTGACGATGGCCCTGTCCGGACTGGGCGCGGGCGTGCTCAACCCGATCCTGACCACCGTGATGCTGGAGAAGGTGCCCGACGAACTGCGCAGCCGCGTGGCGAGCGTGACCCAGGCCGGCTGCGAGCTGACGATGCCGCTGGGCGGGCTGGCGGCAGGGCTGCTGATCGACGGGTTCGGGGCGACGCGGGCGCTGCTGGTGTTCGGCGGCGTGTACTTCCTCGTCACCCTCACGCCGGTGCTGTTCCCGGCCTGGCGGGGCCTGGAGCCCTCCCGGATCAGCAGGACGGAACCGATTCGTCCTTCTGCAGAGCCCGCAGCGCGTTCACCGCATCCGTCAGCGAAGTGACGGGGACCAGTCGGAGCCCCTCGGGGAGTTCCGTCTGGGCGTCCGAGCACTCCGCCGCCGGTACGAGGAACACGCTCGCACCGTCGCGCCGCGCGGCCTGGGTCTTCAGCGCCACCCCGCCGACCGCGCCGACCTTGCCGTCGCCGCTGATGGTGCCCGTACCGGCGATGATGCGGCCACCGGTGAGGTCGCCGCCGCTGCCGTTCCCGTCGAGCTTGTCGACGATGCCCAGGGAGAAGAGCAGCCCGGCGCTGGGGCCGCCGACGTCGGCGAGGTTCAGCTCGACCTTCACGTCCTTGGGGTCCTTGTGGAGGAAGCCGAGCGCGGCCTCGGAGGCCGTCGACTGCGACTTGGTCATCTCCTCCAAGTTGTGCTCCTCGATCTCCTTGTCGCTTCCGCCCGACGGGTAGACGGCCTCGCGGGGCATGACCGCGCGGCTGGTGTCGAACCAGTCGCCGACCAGGTCCGGGAGGGTGACGGAGGTGGAGGGGCCGGTGGCCTGGATGGTGGTCATCCGCAGCTGGCCCGTGGTCTCCCGGGTGGGTACCCCCGTGACCGTGATGACCTGCTTGCCGTCCCGGGAGCCGAGCACGTCGGCGGTCAGGCCCGGCTGCGCGACCACGAAGGGCAGCGGCGCGGCGGCCGCGACGGCGAACAGCGCGAGGACGGGCACGGCGCAGATGCCGAGGGCGGCGGGACGCGGCAGACGTGTGAGGCGAGAGAGCACCCGGTCAATCTAGCGCGGCCGCCCGGCAACGGGTCGAGCCGCGCCCCCGTGGGGGACGCGGCCCGGTCCTGAAGGTCTTCCGTTCACGGCGGCCGAAGTGCCCGGCGACCGGAGCGGCCCGGCGGCTCAGCGCAGGGCGTCGGCCACCTCGCGGGCGGCGTCCACCACGCGCGGGCCGACCCGCTCGGGCACGGCGTCGGACAGCATGACGACGCCCACGCTGCCCTCCAGCCCGGTGATGCCCACGAGCGGCGCCGCGGCGCCGCTGGCGCCGGCTTCGAGCTCCCCGTGGGTGAGCGTGTAGCCGGGCTCGATGAGCGTGCCCTGGCGGGCGGCCAGGATGGCCCGGCCGGCGGCCCCGCGGTCGAGCGGGTGGCGGAAGCCGGCCCGGTAGGCCACGTGGTAGTCGGTCCAGGTCGGCTCCACGACGGCCACGGCGAGCGCCTCGGTGCCGTCCACGAGGGTCAGGTGCGCGGTGGCGCCTATGTCCTCGGCCAGGGAGCGCAGGGCGGGCAGCGCCGCCTCGCGCACCAGCGGGTGGACCTGCCGGCCCAGGCGCAGCACGCCGAGCCCGACGCGGGCCCGGCCGCCGAGGTCGCGGCGGACCAGGGCGTGCTGTTCGAGCGTGGCGAGGAGCCGGTAGACGACGGTGCGGTTCACACCGAGGCGGTTGGAGAGCTCGGTGACGGTCAGACCGTGGTCGGTGTCGGCGAGCAGTTTGAGGACTCTGAGCCCTCTGTCGAGAGTCTGGGAGGTTTCCGCGGTCACGACGCCTCTCCCTCTTTCGGTGGGCGGCGGTGACTCTCTGGGGATAGCGTCGCCGGTCCCTCGGCAACGCACGGAGAGGCCGCCGGTAGCGGCCATGGCACCGGCTGCGCTCCCGCAGCGGCGCTGCCACGGGGCGTTCGATGCGGGGACACTAGCGAGCAGGTTCGCTCAGCGGAAGGGCTCGTCCAGAATCCGGGCGCCTACTGCCGATTTATGCCGGTTGCAAACCCGAGTCGCCGTCATTTCGTGACCTCCGGACCCTGGCGTCGCGGAACGGCCCCGGGCGGGCCCACCACCGGCGGGCCGACGCCGCTACGACGCCCGCGCGCGCCGGGGTCCGTACGAACGTCCGCCCGGCCCCCTTGGCGCATTCCGTAGGAAATCACCTGGGAATCACCGCATGCGGGTGGCCCACTCCTGGACCTTCTTGATCCGCTCCCGCAGCTGGCCCGCCGTCGCTTCCGCGCTCGGCGGCCCGCCGCACACCCGGCGCAGTTCCGTGTGGATCACGCCGTGGGGCTTGCCGCTCTGGTGCACGTACGCGCCCACCATCGTGTTGAGCGACTTGCGCAGCTCCAGCAGCTCCTTGTGCGAGACCACCGGACGCCGGTCGGCCGGCAGCTCCAGCAGGTCCGCCTCGGAGTCCGGCTTGCGCTTGCTGTGCGCGATCTGCCGCGACTGGCGCTTCTGGAGCAGCATCTGCACCTGGTCCGGCTCCAGCAGCCCGGGGATGCCGAGGTAGTCCTGCTCCTCCTCGCTCCCCGGGTGCGCCTGCATGCCGAATTCGGCGCCGTCGTAGAGCACCCGGTCGAAGACGGCGTCGGACTCCAGCGCCTCGAAGGACATCTGCTCCTCGTCGCCGGTGTCCTCGTCCTCCTGCCGGTTCGCCTCGTCCATCTCCTTCTCGGACTCGGCGTACGGGTCTTCCTCGCCCTGCTTCTTCGGCTTGTCGAGCACGTGGTCGCGCTCGACCTCCATCTCGTTGGCGAAACCGAGGAGGTAGGGGATGGTCGGCAGGAACACCGACGCCGTCTCGCCGCGCCTGCGCGAGCGCACGAAGCGTCCGACGGCCTGCGCGAAGAACAGCGGGGTCGAGATGGTGGTGGCGTACACGCCCACCGCGAGGCGCGGCACGTCGACGCCCTCGGACACCATCCGGACCGCGACCATCCAGCGGCTGCCGTCCGAACTGAACTCGTCGATCCGCTTCGACGCGCCGGTGTCGTCGGACAGCACGACGGTGGCCTTCGTACCGGTGATCTCGCGGATCAGCTTGGCGTAGGCGCGCGCCGAGTCCTGATCGGCGGCGATGACCAGCCCGCCCGCGTCCGGAATGCCCTTCCTGACCTCCGTCAGCCGCTGGTCGGCGGCGCGCAGCACGTTCGGCATCCAGTCGCCGCGCGGGTCGAGCGCGGTGCGCCAGGCCTGGGAGATGGCGTCCTTGGTCATCGGCTCGCCGAGGCGCGCGGCGATCTCGTCGCCCGCCTTGGTGCGCCAGCGCATGTTGCCGCTGTAGGAAAGGAAGATGACGGGCCGCACCACGCCGTCACCAAGTGCGTTGCCGTAGCCGTAGGTGTAATCGGCGGACGACCGCCGAATCCCGTCGTTCCCTTCCTCGTAGCTGACGAAGGGAATGGGATTGGTGTCGGACCGGAAGGGCGTGCCCGTCAGGGCCAGCCGCCGGGTCGCCGGATCGAAGGCCTCGAGGCAGGCCTCGCCCCACGACTTGGAGTCACCGGCATGGTGAATCTCATCAAGAATGACAAGGGTCTTGCGCTGCTCGCACCGGTTGCGGTGCAGCATCGGCCGCACACCCACACCCGCGTACGTGACCGCGACCCCGTGGTAGTCCTTGCTCAGCGGGCCCGCTGAGTAGTCCGGGTCCAGCCGGATCCCTATCCGGGCCGCTGCTTCCGCCCACTGCTTCTTCAGGTGCTCGGTCGGCGCGACGACGGTCACCTGCTGCACCACGTGGTGGTGCAGCAGCCACGACGCGAGCGTCAGCGCGAAGGTGGTCTTTCCGGCGCCGGGCGTGGCGACGGCGAGGAAGTCGCGCGGCTGGGTCTCCAGGTACCGGTCCAGCGCACCCTGCTGCCAAGCTCGCAGGGCGCTGGCGGTACCCCAGGGCGCACGGCCGGGGAAGGCGGGTGAGAGGTGGTGGGAGGCGGTAGTAGTCACGGTCTCCGGTTCGGGCTCTCGGCGGCGGCAGCTCTCGTACAGGCCGGCGGTGCGGGGCCGCGGGTACGGGCAGTCGTACGTAGGACAACCGGGCCACCTTACCGGCCCGGGCCCGTCCCTCGCGGAGGGACAGGCCCGTGACCTCGGCGCGTGCGGTGAGCATCACATTCGCTTCGTGTCCCGCCGGACGAGGTCGCGCAGCCGCTCCGCGATCCGCGCGACATCCCCCTCGGAGCCGGCCGCCACGTCGATGACCAGGTCGTACGCGGTGTCCTGGTCGACCTCGGCGAGATCCGTGCCGTTGACCGCGAGGAAGGTCGCGGCGGCGAGCCAGGCGGTGCGCTTGTTCCCGTCGACGAGGGGATGGTTCGTCGCGATGCCGTGCAGCAGCGCGGCCGCCTGCTCGTACGGGTCCTCGTACGCCGGTGTCCCGAACATCCGGGCCCGCGGCCGGTGCACCGCCGACTCCAGCAGCCCGGGGGCCCGCAGCTCGACGGGCTGGTCCTGCGCGAGACAGGCGTGCCGGGCAAGGTCGAGGACCTCGACAAGGGTGAGGTGGCGCGTGCGGCTCGGGCTCGGGTAGCTCGGGCCCGGGTAGCTCGGGCCCGCGTGGCTCGGGCCCGGGTGGCTCGGGCTCGTGTCGTGCGTACTCATGCGCCGAGCCTCCGCAGCAGCCCGGCGTGGGCCCCGGCCAAGCGCCCGGCCTCCGCTCCGGCCCGCTCCCGCTCGGCGCGCACCCAGTCCCGTACGGCCCCCAGCGCGGCCTCCTCGACGCTCTGCCCAGTGGCATCGGCCAGATCGGCCAGCTCCGCCCAGTCCTGGTCAGGCACTTCGATGATCAGCTCGTTCATCCCCGGAGGCTACCGACCACCCCCTGCCGCCCGCCCCTCCATTCCGGCCCCACGGGCGCTTGAGGCGACCTTTCAGCCCCGCCGGCGCTCGATGCGATCCTTCAGCCCCGCCGGCGTTTGAGGAGCGGGTGTCCGGGGGCCGGCCCCCCGGCAGCGGCGCCGCACACGGCAACGGACCCGGCCGCACCCGGCCTCCCCCGCTGCGCAGCAGAGCCGCGACCAGTCCCACGGAAGCCGGGGTCAACGACCCCCGTGCTCAGGCCTCGCGCGCCGCCGGCGCCCCGTCCAGCCGGGTCGACACCCACGCCCCCACCAACGCCACGCAGGCCATCGGCAGGAAGACCACCACGAACGCACCCGGATGCGAAGCACCCCCCGCCCCCACGGAGTGCGCCGCCCCCACCGCTCCCCCGCCCAGCGCGGCAAACGCCGCGCCGCCCGCCGCCAGCAGCACCACATTGGCCAGGGCATCCGAAATCTGCAGCGCCGCGGAGTTCGCCCCCGCCTCCTCCGGCGCCGAAAGCTTCAGCAGCAGCACGCTCGTGGAGCCGATCACCAGCCCCATCCCCAGGCACCCCAGTGCCCACACCAGCGCCAGCGTCCACACCGGCACCCACTCCACGAGCACCGCCGGCGCCCCGGCGATGGCCGCCGCGACGAGGATCATGCCGAGCACCATCAGCCGCTGCCGGTACGGCGCCACCCGCCCCTTCGACTGCACCCACGAGCCCGCCGCCCACGTCACCCCGCCCAGCGCGAGCGAGAACCCGGCCAGCGTCGGGCTCAGCCCCCGCTGGGTGACCAGCATCAGCGGTACGAAGCTCTCCGCCGCGATGAACGACCCCGCGGCCAGCCCCCTGAGCAGCACCACGGACGGCAGCCCCCGCCGCGCCCGGTAGGTCCCGCGCGGCAGCAGCCCGAGTACGGCGGGCACCAGCAGGGCCGCCCCCGCCAGGCCCGGCAGCAGGGACACCCACCGGAGGTCCTGGGCGGCGTACTGGAGCAGCCCCGCTCCGACCGAGATCCCCAGGGCGAGCCGGATGCGGCGCCGGTCGAACGCGACGGGCGGGGCCTCGGGGTCCACCGGCCCGGAGGCGGTCCGCCGGATGGCCGGCAGGGCCACGGCCAGCGGTACGAAGACCAGTGCGGGTATCCCGAGGAAGACCCAGCGCCACCCGAGGTGCTCGGTGACCGTGCCCGCGGCGAGCGGTCCGACGATCGACGGCACGACCCAGCTCGCCGCGAAGGCCGCCATGATCGCGGGCCGCAACCGCTCCTCGTAGGCCCGGCTGACGACCACGTACAGCGCGACGATGACCAGCCCACCACCGAACCCCTGCACGGCCCGCCCGAGCACGAAGATCCACATCGCCCCGGCGGTCCCGGCGAACACCAGCCCGGCGGCGAAGGCCACGATCCCGACGGTCAGCGGCCGCAGCGGACCCTGTCGGTCGGCCCACTGCCCGGAGAGCACCATGCCGAACAGGCTGGTCGTGAAGTAGGCGGAGAAGGCGAAGGCGTAGAGCCCGATCCCCTCCAGTTCCCGGGCGGCCACGGGCATCGCGGTCCCGACGGCGGTGGCCTCGAAGGCGATCAGGAAGATGACGGAGATGATCCCGATACTGAGCGTCCGGTACGCGGGCGCGAGGATCCCGCCCTGCGGAGGGGTGGATATCGGGGCGGGATCGGTGGCTCGCTGCGGGAGGACGCTCATCGCCCAAGAGTAAGGTGCGTAGCCGCATATCGACCCTGTCATTTAGCCCGATCCCCCTCATCCCCCAGCCCTGGTCCCCGGGCCCTAGTCCGCCGACCGGGCCGACCCCACACCGCCTGCCGGCCCCCGCATACGCACCTGCCGAAGCCCGCGCCTGCCGCCTGCCGCCTGCCGCCTGCCGCCTGCCGCCTGCCGCCCAGGGTCCACACGCCGTAGCCGACGCCCACACCTGACCACCACGGACCCGCCCCGCAACCCGCACCTCACCACCCCGGAGTCCGCACCCCACCCCCCGCGCTCACCTCCGAGGGCCGACACCCCACCGAACGAGGACGCCCGCCCCCTCCCCCGAGGCCTCACACGCGACGCACGCGCGGTTCACGGACGCAGATGACTCGCAGACGGCTTGCAGACGGCTTGCAGACGGCTTGCAGACGGCCCGAACGGGCGGACTGTGAACGCGGCATGGCAGTCGCGTTGCAGGCCCCGCGCATCCCTTCCCCACCGGCGGGCGCCCTCGTACGGTCATACACATCACCACCACCCAGCCGTGTGCCCGAGTGGTTGAGGGACTCGCCTGCAAAGCGAGTTACGCCGGTTCGATTCCGGTCACGGCTTCTGAACGCCTGAACGGGCAGAACGAAGGGGCGGCACCCTCAGAGGGCGCCGCCCCTTCGGCGTCCGCCTCAATCCGCGCTCCATGCCAAGGACTTCACCGTCACCCGGCACGGCGCGACAGACCTCCCCCTCGGCCCCGACTCGAGCACGCCCTCGACCGGCTCTTCATTTTCGCAGTAGGTACAATCCTCGACTCACCTAGCCGCCGGAGAATCATCGTGAAATTTGCGGAGCTGATCGAGCGCGTCAATGAAGTTGCCGACTTCGGGGTCTGGCGAGGAGATGGAAACATCGACGAAGAGGCCATTGAGAACCTGGAACACTTCTCCACTCTCACCGACAGACACTCAGGAGTCGACCGGGCAACTCTGGTCTCAGCACTCGATTCGACCTTCGAAACATGGCTGGGCGATGCGGCCGGCGACGGGACCGGGCGCCCCGGAGTGGTATACCTCTGGTTCGACAGCCAAGCCCGTCAGCTTCGCATGTCATTCGTGTCCGGCAGCAAGATCGACATCCCCTTCCGGATCCGGCTGGACTTCGTTTCGAGCATCGACGACATCGTTGAAGAATTCCTCTCCGTCAACGATGACCCGCAGGCGGAATCACTAAAGATCTTCGCCCGCGAGACCGAGCTGAATTGACCTTGTCCGTCCATGAGCCCTCACCGGCTCGACAGGCCGTTCGATCTCGGTCAATGGGCGGCGAACGCCTCAACCACCCTCTCTGCACGGAGAACCCAGCTCCGTACGCCTACGGCCCCGACCAGATCATGGTCCTGGTCGCCCACCCCTAGGTCCGACATCGAGTGTCCGCTCACCAGGTGGATCGCGGACGGCCCGGGACGACGGACCCACATGCGGCCGAGCCGCGCCTGGTCGCGCACGACGGGCGAGGAACTGCCCCTCACCGTGCCCCCCTCCGGTACCGCAACACCCGGTCATCGCGCCGGGCCATCCGGGAGGGCCGACTGGACGGCCCCTGACCGGACACCCGGCAGCCGCCGATCCAGGCTGAGGAGGGCGTCCACCTTCCCCCACAGCGGGATCGAGGACCCCTACAAGAACGACAAGTCCTAGCACTCCGGCCGAGGCGCGCCGCGGAACCGGCGGAGCGGGCGGGTTCGGGGCCCAGACCCCGCGCGTTGTCTGCCCCTCGGTGACTTCCGATTACCGCGGACGGGGCCACGTGCTCTACGTGACCCCACCCGGCCTACCGGCTCCGCAGGATCAGCCGTTCCTTCGCCGGATGGCGACCGCGGCGACGGCCCCGCCGATGACCAGGCAGGCGCCGAGCCCGAGAGCGAGCCAGGGGAGGACACTGCCGTCGTCCTTCTTCGCCTCAGCCTGAGGGGCGGAAGCGGGTTCACTGGGTGAGCCCTTCGCCCCCGAAGCCGAAGCGCCTCCGGCGGCCGCCAGGTCGGGGAGCGGGTAGACGTCCGCGGGACCGGGGTCGCCGGGGGTGGTCACGGCGATGCGGGGGCGGACGATGCCGTACCCGACGAAGTCACTGCGCGCGGAACCGTCGGTGGGCTTGCCGGCCGTGTTCATGAGGACCCGGAGCACCTGGTTGTTGGTCCACTCGGGGTGGGCGGACCAGATCAGTGCCGCCGAGGCGGAGGCGAGGGCGGTGGCGTCACTCGTGCCGTGGTTCTTGCAGAGTTGGGTGTCGCTGGCGCAAGCCGTGACGATGTCGACGCCAGGGGCCACTAGGTCGACCTGAGTACCGTGCTGCGACTCTGCGGTTACCTTGCCATCGCGGTCAACAGCGCCGACGCCCACCACGCCTGGCGTTGCAGCCGGGTACAGGGCGTCGTTACTCGTGTCCCCCTCATTACCCACAGAGGCAAAGATCAGCTTCCCTTTGGACAGGGCGTACTTAACGGCATCGAGTCGCGCAGGATCCTCTTTGGACATGCCGAGCGAAATGCTGATGATCTCAGCTTCGGAATCCGCCGCATACCGGATCGCCTCAGTCCAAGACGGAGCCGCCTCGCGGGACTCATGCGGCACACGGATCGGAAGGATCTTGACTCCTGGCGAGAGTCCGAACGCCCCGTCCCCACTGGGGTGCTTGCCTGTGGCCGCGATCAACGCAGCCATCGTGGTTCCATGTTTCTCGCGATCCGTCCGTTCATCACCCTCATCTGTCGTGGCGAAGTCCCTCCCAGGGAGAACCTGCCCTTCGAGTTCAGGAATGCGACCAACACCCGAGTCGATGACAGCAACAGTCACGCCCTTGCCTGTACTGGTCTTCCAAATTTCATCGGCCTTCATCAAGGTGAGATGCCACTGCTGCGACCGAACGGTCTCCGCATGGGCCGGAGTCGCAGCAACCCCCACCAGCAGAGATACCGCCAAGGCCGCGGTCGCCTTACGCGTACGCATCCCGTGCAACGCCCGCTCCACTCAGTCGATCACGGGCGGAATGACCCGATGGTCGCCCTGCCAGGTCTCTTCGTCCTCGGCCAGATAGTCCGGGCGTTCGCCCCGCTGAACCTCGCCCCGCCTACCCGGTGCATGGGTACCCGTGCCGCCATGGCCCACCGGGCCACCCGCTGGACCGGCACCCGACCCACCGCGCAGCAGGCCCGAACCGCCTTGAGTGAACGGCTGACCGCCGGAAATCGAGCGGCTGCCCGCACCCGGTTGGCGCCCACCGAAAACACCACCCGGTTCGGTGGCGAGCCGGCGACCGGCCATGGAACCGCTGACACCACCGTGCACGCTGCCACCGCCCATACCCATCCCGCCCCCCATGCCACGCCCCGCCGCCTGAGCTCCCTCGCCACCGATGACCGTTCCTCGGGGAATGCTCGAACTCGGACCGCCGGACGTCACCGGCCGGCCGCCTAGGATCCCGTTGTCGCGCAGAGGCAGACCAGCGCTGCCTCCTGCGCCACCCAGCCCGCTTGCACCAGCGATGGTTCTGCCAGGACGAATTCCGCCAACAGGCAGAAGTGCCGGAGGCGGGATAAAATCACTAGGAGGTACGACCAGACCACCGCCACCCGGCCCAATCGGGCCCGCCCCTCCGGACACGCCCGCCGGAGGCAGTGTCCTGTCCGGCAGGGTGCCGACATTGTCGAGACCGACTCTGGCAATGCGGTCCGGCAGCACGAGGTCTGGTGCCGGACTCGTCGTCGTAGGCGAAACGCCTACCGGCCCAGCCGTAGAACCAAAGTCATACGACGCACCGCCAGGACTCTTCATCACAGGCGCGTGCGCCGCCCCGCCCATTCCAACGGATCCTGTGGGATGGCTTCCAGAGCGTTCCCACTGCTGGACTGCATCCTTGCCCTGCGGAACGAACACCTGCGGCAGCACCGGAAACGTCGGAACCTCCGCCATCTCCATCCCCGTCGCCGACGCCTCGTACCCCTGCGCCAGCTTCGTCATCTGCTGGATCGCCTGTTGCCGGTCCCCGCTCAGCTTCGCGTGCGCCCGCTGACCGATCTGCTGCGCGTCCGGGTCGTTGTGGAACTCACGGGCCGCCGCCAGGGTGGACTCCGCCCCGGTGTCGTACGCGGGCATGTTGGCCTTGACCTCGATGACGACCTGGCCCGCCTGCGTCATCTGCTTGCCGCCCGCCGCGCAGTACTCGCTCAGGCGGAGCGCCGCGTTGCCCGTACGGCTGACCCAGTCCTGGAAGGCCTGGGACGACTCGCCCTCCCAGCCCGTCACCCGGTGTTCCTTCAGGCTCTCGCCGATCTCCTTGATGGCCGCGGCGGCGTCCGTCAGCTGGGCGCCGCGCGCCCTGAGGGTCTCCGCATCGGCCGAGGCCAGCATGGCCAGCAGTTCCTGGTGGGTGTGGCCCTCGAAGTCCGTCGCCATCAGAAGCCCTCCGCCCGCGTCGCTCCCGGCCCGGCGCCCTGCGAACTCGCACGATGCGGAGGCGGAGGCGCGAGCGGGTCCCGTTCCGGGACGTAGTTCGCTTCAGCCTGCTTGCTGATCGCCAGCATCCGCCGCTTCGTGTCCTCGTCCACGTCCCCGAACCCCCGGCCCGCCGTCCGGATCGCGATGCCCAGGCCTTCGATCTGGTCCGCCAGGCCCTTCGACAGCGTCAGCAGCTGCGCGTGGACGTTCGCGTAGGCCGTGAAGAGGCGCCTTGCCTCGGCGAAGCCCTCGCCCAGGGAGCCTGCGGGGAGGGTGCCGTGCGCGAGGTTCCTGTCGCTCGCCGGGGATTCGTTCAGCCTGGACAGCAGGGCGTCGACCCGCTTCTTGTACTGGGTCAGCGACTCGTACTCGACCCGCAGCGCGCTCAGGGTCGCCGGCGAGGCGACTCCCACGCCGAAGTCCCGGCCCAATAACCCCGGCCCGTAGTCCACGGACACGATGACCTCCCGGCTCCCCGACTCCCGCACTCCCCGGCCCCGTTCGCACGCGCGTACGCGTACGCGTACGCGTTCGCACACGCCCGGCCGCGGTGTGTCCTGGATCACTCTAGCCAGAGCGGCGGACAGCACCCAAGTTCCGGGTTGGCAGGTGCAATCCGCACCCCGAGGTCAGGCGTTGGGTGAAGCCACCGCCGCCGACGGCCGGATCGGGAGCCTGTTGACCGGCCGGCCCGTGGCCGCGCGGACCGCCGAGGCCACCGCCGCCGGGGAGGTGACGACCGGGACGGCGCTCGCCGGCTTGGCTCCGAAGGGGGCCACCACGTCGCGTTCCTCGACGAGTTTGACGATGCGCACCGTCGGGGCGTCCAGGGAGGTGGGGAGGGCGTAGCCCGTCAGGTCGGGGTGGCGGATCAGGCCCGAGGCCGTACGGAGGTTCTCCGTCAGGGACGCGCCGACGCCCTGGATGACGCCCGCTTCGATACGGGCCTCCAGCTGGCGGGGGTTGAGGATGCGGCCCACGTCCTGGGCGACGGCGAGCTCGACGACGCGCACCGAGCCCAGCTCGATGTCGACGTCCACCACCGCGCGGATCGCGCAGAAGGCAAGGCCGACGAAGGCGTCGCCCTGCCCGTCCGCGTCCAGCGGCTCCGTGGGGTGGGGGCGGCACTGGGCCGTCGCCCAGAGTTCCTTGCCCTCCATCGCCTCGGCGACCGTCGTGGAGAAGGCGCCGTCGTACGAGGTGATGCGGCCGTCCGCGATCTGCAGGAGCTCCGTGGACATGCCGAGCTTGTGGGCCATCGGCTGGAGGAGCTGAGTGCGGACCATCTTCGCCGCGCGTTCCACCGCGCCGCCCGAGACCCACGTGTGGCGGCCGTGCGCCGACGGGCCCGCCGGCGGCTGGTCGGTGTCGACCGGGGCCGTGACGACCTCGTCCACGCCCAGGATCTCCTGGACGATCTGGCGGGCGAGCGTGGAGAAGCCCTGCCCGGTGTCGACGGCCGCGCAGATGACCGTCGCGGAACCGCCGACGATCTTCACGGTGGCCGTGGACACCTCGTCGGTGCCCTCCGCGCCGAGCATGTGGACCATGCCGATCCCGTACCCGACCCCGCGCCGCACCGCGCCCGGCTCGCCCGCGCCCTCCGGCCCGCCCGGGAGCAGCCAGTCCTCCTCGGGGGTGTCCTTCGGGAGCGGCGGAAGCTCGTAGTCGCGGACCGCGCGCAGGAGCTCGGCGACGGGCGCCGGGCAGGTGACCGTCTGGCCGGTGGGGAGCAGGTCACCGGTGGCCAGGACGTTGCGCAGGCGCAGTTCCGCGCCGTCGATGCCGAGGGCGGCGGCCAGCTTGTCCATCTGGCCCTCGTAGGCCGCGCAGACCTGCATGGCGCCTTCGCCGCGTACGTGGCCCGACGGCGGGTTGTTCGTACGGACCGCCCAGCCTTCGACGAAGGCGTGCGGCACCACGTACGGGCCGCAGGCGAAGGCCACCGCGGCCGCGAGGGACTCCGAGGAGGCGTCGGCGTAGGCGCCGGCGTCCATCAGGATCTGGGCCTCGACCTTGACCAGCCGGCCGTCCGCGTCCGCGTGGTGGCGGTAGCGCAGCAGCGTCGGGTGGCGGTGGGGGTGGCCGAGGAAGGACTCCTCGCGGGTGGCGGCCAGCTTCACCGGGCAGCCGGTGCGCAGGGCGAGGAGGCCGAGCGGGAGCTGGAACGCGGCGTCCTCGCGGTCGGCGGTCGCGCCCGGGACCCCGGTGACGACGACGCGTACGCGGTCGGGTTCGAGCCCGAAGCAGGCGGCGGCCAGATCGCGGTCGGTGTGCGGGTCGGTGGAGGCGGTGTAGATCTCCACGCCGCCGTCGGGGCGCGGCACGGCCAGCCCGGCCTCGGCGCCGATGGGCGCGGGGTCCTGGCGGCCGATGCGGTAGAGGCCCTCGACGACGACCTCGCCGGTGGCCTCCGGGTCGCCGTAGCGCAGCGGGATGTGCCGGATCAGGTTGCCGTCGGGGTGCAGGGCGGGGGCGCCGAAGGCCTGTTCGGGGTCGGTGACCGGGTCGAGGAGCTCGTACTCGACGGCGATCGCGGCGGCCGCGAGGCGCGCGGTGTCCGGGTGGTCGGCGGCGACGGCGGCGATGGGCTCGCCGTGGTGGCGGACCACGTCGTGCGCGAACACGGGCCGGTCGGCGATGCGGCGGCCGTGCGTGGTGGCGCCGGGGACGTCGGCGTGGGTGACGACGGCGCGCACACCGGGCATTTCGGTGGCGGCCGTGGTGTCGATGGAGAGGATGCGGGCGTGGGCGTGCGGGGAGCGCAGCACGGCGGCCCACAGGAGGCCCTCGGCCCACAGGTCGGCGGCGTAGGGGAAGGTGCCCTCGGTCTTGGCGCGGGTGTCGGCGGCCGGGACGGACGCGCCGATGCCGCGCGCGGCGTCCCGCTCCGAGGCGTCGGTGCCACCCTCGGGCAGCGCCGCGGTGACGGCCGAGACCGCCGATGCCGTGGCCGCGTCGTGGGCGCTCACGCCGTGCCTCCCTGCTGGTTGCCGAGCCCGTGCTGACCGAACGTGCCGTGCGTGCCGTGGGTTCCCTGGCCGTCGTGCATGCCCGGGTTGCCGGGGTTGCCCGGGTTGCCGGGGTTGCCGGGGTTGCCGGGGTTGCCCTGGCTGCCCGGGATCCCGTGGAAGCCGCCCTCGCCCGGCTGGGCCTGGTGCGGGATCCGCGCCTCGCCCGAAGCCGAAGCCGAGGCGGAGGCCGAGGCAGAGGCCGAAGCCACCGCGGCCGCCTCCGACGCCGCCTCGCGCTCGGCCACCACCTCGCGCACGGCGTCGATGACCCCGCTGTAGCCCGAGCAGCGGCAGAGGTTGCCGCACAGGGCCTGGCGGGTCTCCAGCTCGCTGGGTGCGTGGTTGCCTTCCAGCAGGTCGTGGATGGTCATGGCCATGCCGGGCACGCAGAACCCGCACTGCACCGCACCCGACCTGCACAACGCCTGCTGCACGTCCGACAGTTCCCCGTCGGTCGCGAGGCCCTCCACCGTCCGGACCTCGCTGCCCGCCGCCGTCGCCGCCGGGACCAGGCAGGAGGCGACGAGCCGGCCGTCGACCTGCACGGCGCACGCCCCGCACTCGCCCTGCGAGCAGCCGTCCTTGGCGCCGGCGAGGCCGAGGCGCTCGCGCAGCACGTAGAGCAGGGACTCGCCGATCCACGCACCGGTGACGGGCCGGTCGGCGCCGTTGACGCGCAGGACGTAGGAGGCCGGCGGGTGCTCGTGATGGGCGACGGCGGCGGCATCCGCACGCTCGGCGTCCTCTTCCCCGTACGTCGCCCCCTCGCCCGGTGCCCCTCCGGCCTGCTCGGCCGAAGCGGTCGCGACAGCCAGGTCGGCGTCGTCCGAACCCGGTGCGAGCGCGGCCCCGGCTCCGCCGTGGGTCCGCGTGTCCCCGCCCGCCTCGGCCTGCGCCTCGAAGGCCCCGGCTTCGAACCCGCCGTCGCCCCCGCCCACAAGCCCACCCTCGGCTCCGGCCTCGGCTCCGGCCCGGGCCTCGACCCCGGCCTCGACCCCGCCGGTCCCGGCCTCATGGCCGCCCTCCGGCTCGCCCTCGCCCCCGGTCTCCACCCCCGGGTGCGGCCGCTCCCCCGTCACCGGGATCCGCGCCGGCCCGTGGGCGGCTTCGATGTCGTGCGGGGCCGGGTAGGCCGGCTCCCCCTCGGGACCGGCGGACTCCACCGGGAACGGGGTACCGACCCCCGGACCGCCCAGCACGCGCGGTCCGCGCCCCGGACCGCCCGCGACGGGCCCGCCACCGGCTCCGCCGGCACCCGGCAGCACACCCGAACTCAGCGCGTCCGAACCCGGCGCGCCCAGCCCGTCCTGGCCAGGCTGCCGCCCCGCGTACCCGCGCGCGCCCTCGAAGTCCGGATGGCTCGCCCACGGGGCCGCGGCCCCGCCCGGCAGGGTCGCCGGGGCCTGGCTCCAGTCGGCCGAGCCCCCGAGGTTCCCGAAGCTGCCCGTGTCACCGGCCAGGTTCCCGAAGCTGCCCGTGTCAC
>NZ_JBSGXB010000033.1:0-40011 GCF_053609185.1 Streptomyces sp. NPDC054956
TCCTTCGTGATGTCGAACTCCTTCGCGGACCAGACCCTGGCCCAGATCGAGCTCTTCACCAAGCCCGCCGAGTACCCCACCGGCGTCTACGTGCTCCCCAAGCACCTCGACGAGAAGGTGGCCCGCCTCCACCTCGACGCCCTCGGGGTGAAGCTGACGACCCTGCGTCCCGAGCAGGCCTCGTACATCGGCGTGGACGTCGACGGTCCCTACAAGCCGGACCACTACCGCTACTGACGCGCTCCGCGACGCACCTTCCAGCCTCCCTCGATCGGGCTTCGACCTGGCGCCCGCACCCTGACCGCATGGTCCGAATCGTCCGCGAGTCCGTGCAGAGGGAGGTTTGGTGTGTCCGGTAAGCAACAGCACACGCCCGTACTGGTGGTAGGTGCCGGACTGGCCGGACTCTCCACCGCCCTGTTCCTGGCCTGGCACGACGTGCCGTGCCTCGTGGTGGAACGCCACCGGGGGATGTCCCCGCACCCGCGCGCCCGGGGCATCAACCCCCGGGCCATGGAGCTGATCCGGTCGGTCGGCCTGGAGGAAGAGGTCCGGGCCACCGAGTCGGCGCGGGCCCTGGCCGGCAACAGCGGGGTGTACGCCGCGCAGTCGCTCGCCGGACACCAGCTGGGCGCGCTCCACGAGCAGTACTTCATGGACGTCAGGACCGACCTGAGCCGTCTGACGCCCACCGGCTGGTGCCTGTGTCACCAGGACGAGTTCGAGCCGGTGATCCGGCGGCGCGCCGAGGAGCTCGGCTCGCGCTTCCGCTACGGCACCGAGCTGGTGTCCTTCCGGCACGAGGACGGCGAGCACGGCATCACCGCCGAGCTGCGCGACCGGGACACCGGGGAGACCAGCACCGTCACCGCCGACTACCTGGTCGCGGCCGACGGGCCGGCCAGCCCGGTCCGCGCGCAGCTCGGCATCGGTGTGGAAGGGCCCGGCACCACCGGGCACTTCCTCAACATCCACTTCGAGGCCGACCTCGCGGAGCAGCTCGGCGAGCGCCGGTTCATCATGTGCTACACGTTCAACGACACCCTCCGCGGTGCGCTGATGCCCCTCGACAACTCCCGGCGCTGGCTGCTCCACGTGGGCTTCGACCCGGCGGTCGAGGACCCGGCGGGCTTCACCGAGGAGCGCTGCCGGGACCTGGTGCGGGCCGCCGCCGGGGTGCCCGACCTGGACGTCAAGGTGGTCGGCGCCATGCCGTGGGAGGCCGCGGGCCGCTGGGCGTCCTCGTTCGGCTCCGGCCGGGTGTTCATCGTCGGCGACGCGGCCCACGTCATGCCGCCCAGCGGGGCCTTCGGCTCCAACACGGGCGTGCAGGACGCGCACAACCTGGCGTGGAAGCTGGCCGCGGTCCTCTCCGGCCAGGCCGGGCCGGGGCTGCTGGAGAGCTACGACGCCGAGCGCCGTCCGGTCGGCGCGGCCACCGTGCTGCAGGCCGTGCTGCGCTCCAAGGACCGGCCCCGGCTCGCCGACAAGGAGCCCGCGCCGAGCAACCCGGAGATCCACGCCGACACGGAGATCTGGTTCGGCGGACGGTACCGCTCCGGCGCCGTGGCCGCGGCGGACGGGGACGACGCCCCGGAGGGGGTGTGGAACCCCCACCCGGACGGGCGGCCCGGCACGCGCGCCCCGCACGTGGTCCTGGAGCGGGGCGGCCGTCCCGTCTCGGCGATCGACCTGTTCACCAAGGACCTGGTGCTGGTGGCGGGCGCCGGTGCGTCGGCGTGGGCCCTGGCCGGCCGCGACGCGGCCCGGCAGCTCGGCGTCACCCTCGACGTCCTCAGGTTCGGCGAGGACGGCCTGGCCGACCCGGGCGAGTCCTGGAACACGGCCTACGGGGTCGGCCACGAGGGCGCCGTCCTGGTGCGCCCCGACGGGGTGGTGGCCTGGCGCTCGCCCGGAGCCCACGCCGAAGCGTCGTCCGTGCTGGCCGGCGTACTGGCCCGGGTGCTCTCCCGATAGGGCCTGTCGGACCCAACAGCCTGACCAAAGCGATGGAGTGATCATGTCTGGAATTACCGGCTGGGTGGACTTCGCGCGGGATCTCACCCGGGAGCGCAGCACCATCCTGGCCATGACCTCGACGATGGCTCTGCGCGGCCCGGACGGCGAGGGTGTCTGGGTGGGGCCGCGGGCCGCCCTCGGACACCGCCGCCTCGCGGTGTTCGACCTCGAGGACGGGCGGCAGCCGGTCGCCCTGGACCACGACGGCAGGACGATCGCGGTGGCCGCCCACAGCGGCTCGATCCTCAACCACCAGGAGCTGCGCGCGGAACTCACCTCGCGCGGGCACCGCTTCCGCTCGGGCGGCGACACCGAGACGCTGCTGCACGCCTTCCTGGAGTGGGGTCCGGCGGCCGCCGCGCACCTGGAGGGCACCTTCGCGGGCGTGGTGTGGGACGCCAGGTCCGAGGAGCTGTTCCTGGTCCGCGACCGCCTCGGCGTCGAGCCGCTGTTCTACTACCCGACGCCCACGGGCATCGTGTTCGGCTCGGAGGCGAAGGCGATCCTCGCCCACCCGCTGGTGCAGCCGGAGGTGGACGCGGACGGCCTGCGGGAGATCTTCACGTACTCGGGCACCCCGCACGTGGCCCCGTTCCGCGGCATGCACCGGCTGCGGGCCGGCCACCACCTGGTGGTGCGGGCCGGGGGCATCACCAAGACCCAGTGGTGGGAGATCACGGCGGCGGAGCACACCGACGGCCTCGAGACCACGGTCGACACGATCCGCGGGCTCCTCGAGGAGAGCATCACCCGCAACCTGCGCACGGAGGCGCCGGTCGGCTCGCTGCTCTCCGGCGGTCTGGACTCCAGCGGGGTCGTCGGCCTCGCCGACGCCGAGCTGCGCAAGTCCGGCAAGCGCATCCGTACGTTCACCGTGGACTTCGCGCAGCACGCGGAGAACTTCCAGGCGACCGACACCCGTCAGTCGCCGGACGCCCCGTACGCGGCCGACGTGGTGCGCCACCTGGGCACGGACCACACCGACGTGGTGCTGGACCCCGCGGAGCTGAGCGACGCGGTGGCGCGCTGGTCGGTGCTGCGGGCCAAGGACTACCCGACCCCGCTCGGCGACATGAACACCTCGCTGTACCTGCTGGCGCAGGCGGTGGCGCAGCGCGAGACCAAGGTGGTGCTGACGGGCGAGGCCGCCGACTCGCTCTTCCACGGGGTCGCCTGGAACCGCGATCCGGTCGAGAGCACGATGGACACCTTCCCCTGGGTCGCCCGCGGTGTGGTCCGCGACGACGCGGCGGGCCTGGGCTGCGGGCTCTTCGGGGACTCGCTGCTCAAGGAGCTGGCGCCGCTGGAGTACGCGGCCCAGCGCTACCGGGAGTCCGTCTCCGAGGCCCCCCACCTGCCGGGGATGTCCGACCAGGAGAAGCACATGCGCGAGCTGTGCTGGGTGCACCTGACCAACTTCATGGAGAACCAGAACGGCCACACCGAGCGGCTGTTCAAGGCGGTGGGCCTGGAGGTGCGGATGCCGTACTGCGACCACCGGCTGGTGCAGTACGCGTACAACCTGCCGTGGGAGCTGCAGAACTTCGACGGCCGCGAGAAGAGCCTGCTGCGGGCCGCCGTACGGCACGTCCTGCCGCAGAGCGTCATCGACCGGCGCAAGACCCCGTACCCGGTGACCCTGGATCCGGGCTACGAGAAGGCGCTGCGCACGGAGATGCGCGAGCTGCTCGCCGACACCGACGCCCCGGTGCAGCCGCTGCTCGACCGGTCCGCGGTGCAGGCCACGCTGGACGACCCGGACGGGCTGAGCCGCTGGGCCAAGCGCGCCAACGTCGAACTGCCCATCCAGCTGAACACCTGGCTGCGCCGGTACGGCATCCGGCTGGTCCTCTGACCGGAGCCGCGACCACATGCCGATGGCGGCCGTCCCCGGGAGGGGGCGGCCGCCATCGGCATGCTCGGGGTGCCGGCCGGGACGGCGCGCGGCGGGGCGGGGCGGGCGGTCAGTGGTGGCCGGACGCGTGGTCCACGGTGATCGTGCGCGGCGCGTTCTTCTCCGTGCCGGGTTCCACGACGGTGAACTGGCCCATCATTCCCTGGTCCTCGTGGAACAGGGTGTGGCAGTGGTACATGTACGGCTTGCGCGGGTCGGTGAGGGTGTCGAAGCGGACGGCGAGCCGGATCGTGCCGAACTCCGGCAGGTAGACGGTGTCCTTGGGGCCCTGGACGTAGGCGGGGGCCTCGTGGCCGTTGACGTCGATGACGTTGAAGGTGGCGCCGTGCACGTGGAAGGCGTGGATCCAGGTGTCGCCGCGGTCGATCTCCCAGATCTCGGTGGCGCCCGCGGGCACGACCTCGTCGACGCGGGTCATGTCCATGGTCTTGCCGTTGATCTGGAAGCCGACGAACTCGAACTTCCTGACCTTCGCGCCGTCGGGCACGGGGATGGGCTCGGGGGCCCCGTCCACGCGGGTGGGCAGTTCCGGGGAGCCGGCGAGCGTCTGCGCGGCCCGCAGCTGGACGAGGTCGAAGGTGTCGTCGCCGCCCATGAAGCGGTCGGTGGGGAATCCGAAGCCCAGCTCGGGCGGGAAGCTGCGCAGCACGGCCTTCTCGCCGGGCTTGAAGGCCACGACGATCTCGGCCCGTTCGCCGGGGCCCAGGCGCAGCCGGGTCATGGCCTGCGGGCGCTTGAGCAGCCCGTTGTCCACGGCGACCAGGTGGAAGCTGCGGTCGTCGGGGAAGCCGATCCGGTAGACGCGGGCGTTGGAGCCGTTGAGCAGCCGGAAGCGCACCCGGCCGGTGGTGACGGCGAAGTGCGGGTTGTAGGTGCCGTTGACCAGGATGGTGTCGCCGAGCAGGCCGATGTTGTCGGCGCCGGCGATCGAGGACCGCAGGTGGGTCTCGGTGAAGTCGAGGGAGCCGTCGTCGTGGAAGTTCTTGTCCTGGATCACCAGAGGTATGTCGTCGACACCGTAGTTCGAGGGCAGTCCCGCCCGGTCCGACGCGTCGTCGTCGAGGATGATCATCCCGGCGACGCCCCGGTAGACGTGGCTGCCCGTGGAACCGTGCGGGTGCGGGTGGTACCAGAGGGTCGACGCGGGCTGGCGGACGGTCCACTCGGGGCGCCAGGACTCCCCGGCGGGGATCATCTGGTGCGGTCCGCCGTCCATGGAGGCGGGCAGGTGCATGCCGTGCCAGTGCAGGGTGGTCGCCTCGGGCAGCCCGTTGCGCACGTCCATCGCCATGACCTCACCGCGGCGGGCCCGCAGGGTGGGGGCGAGGTACGTGCCGTTCGCGCCCCAGGTGGCGGTCTTCTTCCCCGGTAACAGCTCCGTGCTGCCGGGCGCGAGGTCGAGGCGGTAGGTCCGTTTGCCCCCGGAGGCTTCGGGGTGCAGCAGTTCGGGGATCCTGAGCGGGTTGGCGAAGTCGAGGTCTCCGACGTTGCTGCGCTCGTAGTCCTGGTAGACCCACAGGAAGTTGCCGCCGTAGCCGGCTCCCGCGACCAGGGCCGCTCCTCCCAGGGTGAGGAAGAGACGGCGGCGGACAGGGCGACGGGAAGGCTTCATGGTGCGTCCTCGCAAGTTCTCCACTCGGTCCACCCATGGTTCCGCCCCGCCCCTCGGGTGCGGCTCGTGAGCCGCTGGAGCGGGGCGGAGCCCCATGCAAGGCACGGATGGCGCTGACCTGCGGTCACTGGCCGGTGGGCTCCAGCCGGAACACCACCTCGGTCACGTCCATCGCGCCGGTGCGCCGGTAGGGCTTGAGCTTCTGGCGGTGCAGGGTGTGGCGCGCGCTGACCTCGAAGTCGCGGAACTCCTTCTCGCTCCTCCAGTCGGTGAAGACGAAGTAGAGGCCGGTCGCCTCGTTCGACTTCACCAGCGTCTGGCCGACGTTGGCGGGCTCGGCGGCGATGGCCTCGCCGATGGTCAGCCAGACCTTCTCGAAGTCGGACGCCATCTCCGGGAAGATCTCCATGCGGAGGATCACCCGGACCGGGGCCGCCTCCCGTCCCGGGTCCACCGGGGTCCTGCTGACGGCGGCGATGGCTGCGGCGGTGGCGGTGGCGGTCATGAGCTCCCCTTGTCCGCGGGCGGCTGGTCCAGCCGGAGAACCCGCTTGATCATGCTGCGCAACACGTTCCGGGTGAAGATCGGCGCTTCGGCGCAGCGCCAGGCGACGACCCCGTCGGGGCGCACCAGTACGGCGCCCTGGGCGGTGACCCCGTACAGCTCGGGCCAGCGGTCGTCGAGGTCGTCCAGGTCGATGCCCATGCCGTAGAACGCGAGCGGCGTGCCGAGTTCCGCCGCGACGGAGCGGCCGGCCTCGAGCCAGGGCCGGTTGTCGGGCCCGGTGAGCAGCACCATGGAGCGGCCGAAGAGGTCCAGTACGGAGATCTCCGAGCCGCCGTAGCGCAGTCGCAGGTGCGGTGCGCGGCAGCCGGGGCGGCCGTCGTTCTCCGCCGCCCAGACCCCGAATCCCGGCAGGGTGCCCTCGTCCCAGGGCATCACCGCGGCGGAGCGGTAGCGGGCGGCGCGCCAGACCAGCGGGTCCTCCGCGATCTCGGGCGAGACCGGTTCGGGGGACTGCTTGATGAGGCGGGCCCGGTCGCGGGAGCGCAGCACGGCCTGTTCGACCGTGGCGGCGCAGACCGGGCGGCGCTCCTCGTCGTACGTCTCCAGCAGGTCGGGGTCGGCCCAGCCGTTGAGCACGGCCGCGATCTTCCAGGCCAGGTTGTGCCCGTCCAGGATGCCGGTGCCGGCGTCGAAGCCTCCGCTGGGCGGCATGACGTGGGCGGAGTCGCCGACGAGGAAGACCCTGCCGTCGGAGAACCGGCCCGCGGTGCGGGCCTCGCCCGGCCAGGGGCTGACCTGGAGGATGTCCGGGTCGAGGTGCTTGACCCCGGTCGCGGCCCGGATGAGCTCCGTGCAGCGCTCGGGGGTGAAGGACTCCAGCAGGTCCTTCTCCGGGTCGTACTTGACGTGCAGCAGCCAGTCCCCGGCGTTGTCGAGCGGCATGAGGGAGCCGTGCAGGACCGGGTTCACCGTGTAGCACATGATGAACTTGCGGCCGCGGGTCTCGTTCTGGAGGTCGGCGGAGAAGCGGACCGTGACGAAGTGGCCCATCGTGTGGCCCTCGAAGGGGATGCCGAGCCGGCTGCGCACCTGGCCGCCGGTGCCGCCCGCGTCGATCAGGTAGCAGGCCTTGACCTGGCTCTGCTCCCCCGTCTCCAGGTCCCGTACGAGTGCGGTGACCTCGTCGATGCCGGGGCCGCCCTGGTCGAAGGAGACCAGCTCGCAGTGCATGCCCACGAGCAGGCCGAGGCGTTCGGCGCGCTCGCGCAGGACGGACTCCAGCTCCCGTTCGTCGGCCAGGCACCAGCTGGTCGGCGACAGGCTGCCCGGTTCGGCGTGCACGTCCAGGAGGTACTTCTCGTCGATCGTGGTGAGGTCCCACCCGGCGAGGGTGTCCGAGAGGGCGATCCCGGTGTTCTCCTCCAGCGCCTTCGAGGACGGCAGCTGCCGGATCTTCTGCTCCAGGCCCAGGGAGCGCAGCAGCTCCATGGCCCGGGGGTGGACGCCGAGGATGCGCGGTGGCCGAAGCCGCTCCCGCAGCCCCTCCAGCAACAGGCAGTCCACTCCTTGCTCGGCGAGGAACAGGGCCGTAGCCAACCCTGCCAGCCCTCCGCCGGCCACCAGTACATCCGTGTTGCGGAGCGCACTTCGGCCAGTACTGCGCACTGCCCTCACATCCCTTCGATGACTAAGACTGGTGCTCCACCAGCACGGCGGCGTCCTTGTCCCCGTCGCCCGCCGCCACGATCGAGGCGAACTGCTCGCGTACGAGGTCCAGTACGGGCATCCGGGTGCCGTACTCGGCGGCCGCCTCCAGGGCGATGCGGATGTCCTTCTCCATCAGCTCGGACCGGAAGAAGGCCGGCTCGTAGCTGCGCTTGAGCATCAGGTCGGCGCGGAACCGCATGACCATGGAGCTGAATCCGCTCTGGGACACGACCCCTATGAGCTGGTCGCGGTCGAGTCCCGCGGAGGTGCCGTAGGCGACGGCCTCGGCGAGCGAGGCGACCTGGGCGCCGAGCAGCAGGTTGAGGATCAGCTTCATCGCCGCCGCGTTGCCGGGGGCGCCGACGTGCGTGACCTCGCTGCCTATCGCCTCCAGGACCGGCCGGGCGTCGTAGAGGTCCGCCGGGTCGCCGGAGACGTACACGCGCAGCTGGCCCTTGCGGGCCTGGAGCGGGTTGCCGACGACGCAGGCCTCGACGCGGCGCAGCCCCTTGGCCGCCAGGCGGACCGCGGCTTCGCGGGCGTAGGACGGCGAGACGGTCGAGGTGTCGACGATGACGGTGCCGGGGGCCAGTACGGGCACCACCCGGCCGAAGAGGATCTCCTCGACCGCCTTCTCGTCGGAGAGGCTGAGCATGACGATGTCGTGGCCGGCGGCGGCGCGCTCGGGGGCGTCGGCGAGCTTGGCCCCCGCCTCGACGAGTCCGGACGCCTTGGAGGCGGTCCGGTTGTAGACGGTCAGGGCGTACCCGGACTCCACCAGGCGGCCGGCCATGCCGCCGCCCATGTTGCCCAGGCCGATGAATGCCAACTGTCGGTTGGTCATGGGAAGTTCTCTTTCGTTTCCGGGCCGGCCGCCGGTTCGGGAGTCCGGGGAAGCGGCATCGAGGGGTGTACCTGGGCCGTCAGTACGCCGCGTCGACCTCGTAGAGGGCGAAGGGGGCGCTCGTACGGGTGTCGCGGAACGGCCGCAGCGGGGCGGTGTCCTCGCGGTGGTCCGCCCCCTCCTCCCAGACCTGGAAGGCGGCCATGGACTCCCAGCGGCTGACCACGACGAGCGCGGTCGGGTCGCCGGGGGACCTCAGCAGCTCGTTGCCGAGCATGCCGGGGACCCCCGCGAGCCGCTTGCTGACCAGGTGGTAGGCGTCCCGTACGGCGGCCAGCTGCTCCTCGTCGTAGGCCGCCTGGTAGACCAGGACCCTCACCTCACCGGGCATCGGCGGCCGCCTTGCCCTCGATGGTGGTGAGCACCTCCATGACGTGGAAGGAGCCGCCCTTGCGGAAGGGGTGCAGGGTCGCACGGTGTTCGAGGTGCGCGGGGCTGTCCTCGAACTCGCGGAAGCGCGGCTCGTCCGTCCAGTCGCTGATGATCACGAAGATCGTCTTGTCGCCGGCCGTGCGGGCGTCCTCGCGGGCGAGGGACTGGCCGAGGTTGGCCGGGTGGCCGGTGACCGCCTCGGTCCCCTCGTGCCAGGCCTTCTCGAAGTCGGCCTCCTTGCCGGGCTCGATCTCCATGCGGAGCATCACGCGGAAGGCCATCAGGAGATACCTCCGTCGACACCGATCGTGTTGCCGGTGACGTAGCGGGACAGGTCGCTGGCGAGCCACAGGATGGCGCCGGCCACCTCGTCGGGGGTGCCGAGCCGGCCCAGCGCGGTCTTGGCGCCGTACCGCTCCGACATGAGCTTCTGCTGGTCCGCCGGCATCGCGTAGAAGTTCTCGGTCTCGATGACCCCGAGCGCGACCACGTTGAAGCGGATGCCCTGCGAGCCGAACTCCTTGGCCAGCGAGCGGTTCAGGCCCACGAGCGCGGCCTTGGTGGTGGTGTAGTGCGCGCGCAGCGGGATGCCGGCGTCGACGGCGCGGGAGCCGATCGAGACGACCGAGGACCCCTCGCCGAGCAGCGGCAGCGCGTGCTGGATGACCAGGTGGGCGCCGGTGATGTTGGTGGCGAGGATCCGGTTCCACTCGTCGAGCGGGAGGTCCTTGTACGGGATGTGGCTGATGGCGCCGGCGTTGTTGACCAGGAGGTCCAGGCGGCCGCCGGTGAGCTCACCGACCTGCTGGAGCAGGCCCGCGATCTCCTCGGGCTGGGAGAGGTCGGCGCGCAGCACGTGGTGGTTGCCGCCGATCTCCTTCAGCTCGCTCTCCAGGGAGGTGACGAAGTCGCTTTCGCGCTGGTAGCAGGTGATGACGTCGACACCGGCGTGGGCGAGCGCCAGTACGACGCCTCGACCGACACCGCGGGTGCCGCCGGTGACCAGGGCCTTCTTGCCCCGGAGTTCGAGGTCCATGGGTGTTCCTCCGTGAAGTTGCGTATCGAGGGAAAGCGGGGGCGGCCTGGCGGCCGCTCAGAGCAGGAAGCCCAGGGCCGCGCAGTTGACGACGAGCGCGGCGATGGTCAGCCAGCTGCGCAGGCGGTTCCAGGCGCCCCAGACCTTGCGGGGGTCGCGCTCGGCGAAGTCGCTCGGCAGGTTGTCCGGGTCGAGGGTGCGCATCCACCGGTTGACCGGGACGTTCTTGGTGACGGAGATGCCCGCCGTGATCGCGGCGAGCAGGGCCGCCACGGCGAACAGGGTCTGCGCCCCGGCCACCGGCGCGCCGATCGCCAGCACCACGTCACAGACGATCGTGCCCACCAGGCAGATGGGCATCGCCGGGTCGTAGCGCGTGCCGAAGAACGCGTGTGCGTTGACGTAGCGGTCGGCGGGCAGTGAGGCCAGGTACGGGAAGCCCCCGAGCTGGGTGCCGAAGAGGACTCCCGCGGCCAGCCCGTTGACCAGCAGGAGCAGCGGAGCGATGAAGGTCAGCACCGCCGGCTCCTCAGCGGACGAGGGCGCGGGCCTGTGCCTCTACCCGTTCCTTGATGAGGTCCATCTGGATCTTGGTGTTGTGGTTCAGGTACTCCGTCATGGCCTCGTCCGTGGCCGGGGCCTCGGGCTTCATGTGGAAGTCCTGGATCCAGCGCATCCGCACGCCGCCCGAGGGCTCCGGCGTGTACTCCCACTTGATGTGCATGTAGTCGAACGGCCCGGTCTCCACCCGCTGGGCCGCGACCGTGCGGGTCGCGACGTCGCGGGTGCGGCGCGAGACCCAGCTCCAGACGTTGCCGTCCTCGTCGGGGTGCATGGTGAGGCGGAAGACGATGGAGTCGCCCTCCTCCTCGATGACCTCGGCGCTGGCGTACTCGCTGAACAGGTTCGGCCAGTTCGGGACGTCGTTGGTGATGTCCCAGACGACGTCCAGGGGGGCGTCGATGACGATGAAGTTGTCGGTGTGTCCAGCCACGGTTCCGTGCTCCTCTGGGTGTCGGCTCGGTTCGTGTCTTCAGCCGTGTCGGCCGTGTGGGGGGAGGTGCGGCGGGGTCAGCGACCGAGGACGAGAGCGGAGGTGAAGCCCCCGTGACCGCGGGCCAGAACCAGTGCGTGGCGCAGGGACTGCTGCCGGGGGGCTCCCGTGACCAGGTCGATCTCGAAGCCGGGTGCGAGCGCGCGGATGTGGGGGGTGTGGGGGATCACGCCCTCGCGCAGCGACAGCAGGGCGGTGGCGACGTCGAGCGGCGCGCCCCCGCCGTACAGCCGGCCGGTGAGCGTCTTCGGCGCGGTGACCGGGACGCCCCGGGGGCCGAAGATCTCGGTGATGGTGCGCGCCTCGTCGCGGTCGTCCGCGGGGACGCCCGCGGCATCGGCGAAGACCACGTCGATGTCGGCCGGGGTGAGGCCGGCGTCGGCGATGGCGGCCTCGGCCGTACGGCGCAGTGCGCGCGGCCGCTCGGACTCGGGCGCCGGGTCGAAGCCCGAGGCGTAGCCGAGGACCCGGCCGTAGCTGCGGGCGCCGCGTTCCTCGGCGGCCTCGGCGCTCTCCAGTACGAGGATCGCGCCGCCCTCCCCGGGAAGGTAGCCCGAGGCCTCGGCGTCGAACGGCACGTAGGCGCGCTCCGGGTCCGGGACCCGGGAGAGCTTGCCGTTCGTCAGCTGCGCGGTCAGGGCGTACGGGCACAACGAGGCGTCCGTACCGCCGGTGACGACGAGCCGGGAGCCCTTGCGGGTCAGGCGGCGGGCCTGGCCGATGGCGTCGAGCCCGCCGGCCTGCTCGCCCGCGAGGACCCCGCACGGTCCGCGCATGTTGTGCTTGATGGACACCTGGCCGGTGGTCGCCGCGTAGAACCAGGCGATCGACTGGTAGGCGCCGACCCAGCTCGGGTCGTTCTGGTAGAGCGCCGTCATCTCCTTCTGGCCGAACTCCGTTCCACCGGAGGACGAGGAGGTGACGACGGCCATCTCGTACTCGGGGATGGCCGTCAGGTCGGCGCCCGAGTCCTCGAGCGCCGCCTCGCTGGCGGCCAGTGCGAGATGGGTCCAGTGGTCGGTCTGCGAGATGAGCCGGTTCGGCTTGACGGACTCCTGGGCGGTGAAGCCCGGTACCTGTCCGGCGTGCTGGACCGGGTAGCTCGACGGGTCGAACCGGCCGATGCGCCCGATCCCCGACTTGCCGGCGAGCACCGAGGCCCAGTGGGCCTCGACGCCGACGCCGGTGGGGGCGAAGATCCCGAGTCCGGTGATCACCGGGGGGCGGTGGTCGGAGGAGGGGGCCATCATCAGCTCCTTCCGGCCGCGGCCGCGGCGGAGCCGGGGCGCGCGAGCAGCATGGCCGTCTGGAAGCCGCCGAAGCCGCTGCCGACGCTGAGGACGACGTCCATGGAGTGGTCGCGGGCCGTGATCGGGACGTAGTCCAGATCGCAGAGCGGGTCCTTGGTCGTCAGGTTGGCGGTGGGCGGGACGACCTGCCGGTCGAGCGCCAGGGCGCTGGCGGCCACCTCGATGGAGCCGATGGCGCCCAGCGAGTGGCCGACCATGGACTTGATGGAGCTGACCGGGATGTCGTAGGCGTGGTTGCCCAGGCTCCGCTTGAACGCGGCGGTCTCGTGCCGGTCGTTCTGCAGGGTGCCCGAGCCGTGCGCGTTGATGTAGCCCACGGCCGTCGGGTCGAGCTTCGCCTGGTCCAGGGCGACGCTGATGGCCTCGGCCATCTCCCGCCCGTCGGGCTTGAGACCGGTCATGTGGTACGCGTTGCTGCGTCCGGCGAAGCCGACGATCTCGGCGTAGATCCGGGCGCCGCGGGCGATGGCCGCCTCGCGCTCCTCGATGACCATGACGGCGGAGCCCTCGGCGAGCACGAAGCCGTCGCGCGTCCCGTCGAAGGGGCGCGAAGCGTGCGCCGGGTCGTCGTTGTTCGCGGTGGTCGCCTTGATCGCGTCGAAGCAGGCCGAGGTGATCGGCGAGATCGGCGCGTCGGTGGCGCCGGCGATGGCGACGTCGGCGGACCCCTCCTCGATGAGCTGGACGGCGTGCCCGATGGAGTCCAGACCGGAGGTGCAGCCGGTGGAGACCAGCGCGACCGGGCCCTCGGCCCCGACCTCCCAGGCGACCTCGGCCGCCAGGGTGGAGGGGATCATGTACCCGTACAGGTGCGGGACGCCGTACTCGTGGTCGACGAGCCACTTGCGGCCGCTGTCGGAGAGGGTGACGTACTCCTCCTCCAGCCCCATCGTGCAGCCGACGGCCGAGCCGATGGAGACGGTCAGCCGCTCGGGGGCCAGCGCGGAGAGCTCGATCCCGCTGTCCGCCACCGCCTCCCGGGCGGAGACGACGGCGAACTGCGCGGCGCGGTCCATCCGGCGGATCTGGCGCGGGGTCAGACCCGAGGCCGCCGGGTCGAAGTCGACCTCGGCGGCGACCTGCGAGCGGAACGCGCCCGCGTCGAACAGGGAGATCCGCCGGGTGGCGGTCCGTCCCCCGGACAGCGTTCCCCAGAACGCCTCACGGCCCACCCCGCCCGGCACGACCGTGCCGATGCCGGTGATGACGGCCCGTCGGGTCACTTGGCACCGCCGACATCGGGGTTGGCCTGCTCGGGACGCTGGGCGATCTCGGTGTCGACGTGGCCGTACTCGGGGCTCGGCGCGAGCGGCGAGAGGTGGAAGGCGCAGCGGGCCGTGGCATCGCCGACGTTGACCAGGCGGTGGCGCACGCCGATCGGGACGAGCAGCGAGTCGCCGGCGCCGAGTACGACCTTCTGGCCGTCCAGCGTCATCTCCAGCGTGCCGTCGATGACGTGCAGGAACTCCTCGGAGTACGGGTGGTAGTGCTCCGTGATCCAGTCGGCCGGGTCGAGGGTCATGACCCCGCCGAAGCCGGAGGTGCAGCCAACCGTCTTGGGGCTGAGGGTGACGCGGATGTCACCACCGCGCTTGGTGTTGGCCTCGACCTCGTCCGAGGTCACCTTCACAGTGCGAGAAATGGCGGTGGTCACTTGATCCGCCCTCCGTCCTTGGTCCAGATGTAGAAGGGCTCGGCCATCGCGTCCTTGGGCTCTTTCCAGTCCGGGTCGTAGGGTTCGACACACTGGGCGAGCTTGGTGTTGATGTCGTCGTAGAGCGGGTGGCTCCGAGCGCGGTAGAGGTTCGCGTTGATGTCCTCGTCGGCCTCCACCAGGTGGAAGTACAGGCCGTGGAACTTGAAGAGCGTGCGGCGGCTGACGCCGATCAGGTGCGGCAGGTCGGACTCGTCCGACTCGCCGAAGATCTTCGCGATGTCATCGGTCTTGTCCGGTCGCAGCTTGGCGACGATCAGAGTGCGATGCACGGTGGTCCCTCCCGAGAAGTCGGTGCCTGCGGGACGGAAGGTCTCACCGCGATCTGGAGGAAGGCTTGATACCACCTCCAGTGCCGGTGCAGCGCCCCGCGGCGAGGGCGGCGCGAGCGGGCCCCGAGCGGCACCGGGTTGGCTGCACGCGGACCGACCACCACAGCGGAGGACTTCGCATGCCGTTCGCAGCGATCACTTACGACGTCAAGCCGGGCTTCGAGGCGGAGCTCACCGAGATCTTCGGCAGCTTCAAGCGCGTCAAGGGCAACCGGGTCACGGACGCGTCGGGGGCGGAGGCCGGCACGCTGCTCGCCACCGCGGTCTTCCTGCGCGACGACACCCTGGTGCGCGTCATCGAGTACACGGGCGACCTGGACGCGGTCGCGCGCCACATGGCCGTGCAGCCGGGGGTGCGCGACTTCGAGGAGTCGATCAAGCCCTATCTGAGCAAGCCGCGCGAGACCGAGACCCCCGAGGGCTTCGTGGCCACCTTCAAGCGGAGCCTGCTGACCACGGTCGTGCAGTTCTCCAGCAGGGACCTGCCGGCCGCCGTCTGAGCCGGTACGCCTCCCCGCTTCACCCCACGCATGCCGACGGCGCGACGGCCGTACTGGAATCCAGTACGCGGCCGCCGCGCCGTGGTCGTTCCGCTGTCGCCGTGCACGCCGTGCACGCCGTGCTCAGATCGCCGCGACTCCCGCCGCGGTGAGCACCAGCGCCACCAGTGCCAGGGCCGTGCGCAGGTGGTGGAACTTGCGCCAGAGCGGGCGGGGATCCTCCCAGTCGGCGGGTATGACCGCGGGATCGGTGATCGACTTCACCCGCCTGTTGATCGGCACGTTGCACAGATGGGACACCCCGGAGACGCCGAGCAGCAGTACCGCGGAGGCCCCGAAGAGCGGCCGCCCGGTACCGCTGACGGTCACCGCCAGCACCGCGTTGACGAGCGTGCTGCTCAGTACGATGACCGGCATCGTGGGGTCCCAGTTCCGGCCCAGCAGCTTGTGCGCGTGGACGTAGGTGCCCGTCTCCATCGCGAAGAGCGCCGGAAGGACGCTCAGCGCGACGGCGAACAGGACTCCCGCGGTGACGCCGCTGCCGAGCAGGGCCAAGACACCCAGGACCTCGTTCATGACGACTGAGCCCCCACCGGGTGGGTCTCCACGCTCAGCTGCTGGACGCTGCGCATGATGGCGTTGCGGAAGTACTCCGCGAACCCCTCCGGCGTGGTGGTGTCCCGCTGCACCGCGAGGTACGGGGCCAGCTTGTCCTCGAGGATGTGGACGCCCTTCTGGGCGGCCATGTGCTTGCCGACCGCCGCGAAGTCCCCTTCGTAGTGGATGACGCGCACGATGTTGTCGTCCTTGACGAAGACGCCGGTGCCGAGCAGCCGGCCCGCCGCGTCCCCGCTGTCCCCCGCGAACTCGGGGGTGTCGACCCGCTCGAAGGCGGCGAAGATCTCGGCGATCTCGTCCTCGAAGCCGGGCTTGACCTTGTACGTGATGGCTGCGTAGGGCATCAGATTCCTCCGTCGACTTCGATCGTGGTGCCGGTGACGTACGCGGCGGAGTCGCCGGCGAGGTAGAGCACCGCCCCGGCGACGTCCTCGGGGGTGCCGAGCCGTCCCAGAGCGGTCAGCGCGGTCAGCTTGGCCGCCAGCTGCGGCGGCAGGCCGGCGCCCGGCTCGGTCTCGGTGACTCCGGGCGCGACCAGGTTGACCCTGATCCCGCGCGGGCCGAGCTCCTTGGCCAGGGCGCGCGTGAACCCGACCAGCGCGGCCTTGGACGTGCTGTAGTGCACGCCCAGCGGGCGGCCCCGCAGGGCCACGGAGGCACCGATGTTGACCACCGAGGCGCCGGGGGCCAGGGCGTCGAGCACGGACTGGGTGACCAGGTAGGCCGAGGTGGCGTTGTGGTCCAGGACCCGGTGCCACTCCTCCTCGGAGAGCTTGCCGAAGGGGACGTGCCCGTCGACTCCGAGGTTGTTGACCAGGACGTCGACGCCGCCGAGGCGCTCGAGCGCCGCCCCGGCCAGCAGCTGCGCACCCTCGCGGGTGGTCAGATCGGCCTGGACGAGCTCGTACTCGGCGCCGGCGGCTTCCAGTTCGGCGCCCAGGGCCTTGGCCCGCTCGCCGTCGCTGCGGTAGCTGGCGACGATCCGGGCGCCGGCCCGGGCGAAGGCCAGGGCCGTCGCCCGGCCGATGCCCCGGGTGGCACCCGTGATGACGACCCGGCGGCCGGCGAACGCCTCCGTCACCGAACGGCTCCGGCGCGGGGGGCGGTGGCGATCAGTGCGAGCAGCAGGCGGGGGGTCTCCGCCTCCGCCACCGCGTCGTCGTTCAGCACGATCCCGTACGTACGGTTGATCACGCTGGTGACCTGGAGCAGGGCGAGGGAGTCGTAGCCGAACTCGAGGAACGGCGTGTCCAGGGCTTGGTCGCCCTCGAAGGCCATGCCCTCCTCCGGCGCTCCGACGCATTCGAGCAGCAGCTCACCGAGCTCGGAAAGGGTTATGTCGCTCACGATGCTTCCTCTCAGGAGAATCAGTTGGCCCTTGCCAGCAGCGGGATTCCCGAGACGCCGGACAGCGCCGGGGTTCCCTCCAGGTCGAGCTGTGGCGAGGAGTCGAGAACCGCGCGGTGCAGGAACTCGATGCTGGGTGAGGGGTCGAGCCCCAGAGTCTGGTTGAGAGAGGCGCGCAGCTGCCGGTAGACCATCAGGGCGTCACTGCGCCGCCCGGCCCGGTAGAGCGCGAGCATCAGCTGCTCGTGCAGGGCCTCGTGCATGGGGTGCCGGGCCACGAGCCCGGACAGTTCGCCGATGAGCTCATGGTGACGGCCGAGCCTCAGGTCTGCCTCGATTCGGCGGTGAAGGACGCTCATGCGCGACTCGTCGAGCCGGGTGGCCTCGACCTCGAGGAGCACACCGCACTGGACGTCGGCCAGAGCGCGGCCGTGCCACAGGGACAGGGCCTGTCCGAAGTACGCGGAGGAACCGGCCCAGTCGCCCTGGTCGAGGGCGCGGTGGCCGGCCGAGGACAGGGCGTCGAACTCCTGGGCGTCGATGAGTCCGCCCTGGGTGTCCAGCCGGTAGCCGCCCGGCTCAGTGACCAGGACGCTCTTGGCGCCGCGGGGCAGTCCGGTACCGTCCGGCTCGTCGGCCAGCGCCGCGCCGATGAGGTGGCGGATCTGGAGGATGTACGTCTGCAGGGTGGTCTGCACGCTGCGCGGAGGGCTTTCGCCCCAGACCTCCTCCACGAGCGAGGCGACCGAGACGACCTGGTCGGCCTGGAGGGCGAGCAGCGCGAACACCTTGCGCGGCTTGACGGCCGTGAGGTGGAGGGGAACACCGGACTGGGTGGCGCGAAAGGGCCCGAGGACGCTGATGTCCATGCCTGAACAACTCCTTGTGGTTGGGGTGTCCGCCTGGCCGCCGGGGCGGCTCAGCTCGCCACCGGCGGAAGCGGCGAGACCGGGCCGTTCGCTGACACGGCGGTCAGCGCTTCCCCGACGAGCCGGGGCAGTTCGGCTCCGCGTACGAAGAAGTGGGCCCCTGCCAGGGTCCACATCCGGAACCCCGCCGTCGTACAGTCCCGCCACGCGGCGACCTCGGCCTCGGCGACCATCCGGTCGTCGGCTCCGGCGAAGGCCGTCAGGGGGCAGGGCAGCGGGTGGACCGGTGCGGACCGCAGGCTGCGGGCGAGCCGCAGGTCGGACCGCAGGGTGTCCAAGGTCATGGCCAGCCAGCCGGGCCGGGCGAGCAGTTCGGGCGGCAGGCTGCCCTCGTCCCCGAGCGCCTTGACGAGTTCCTCGTCGGGGGCGTCCGGGAGCAGGGCTCGGGCACCGTCGAGCACCGCGGACGGCAAATGGGGTGCGGGGCTGGCCCCCGCCATCACCATCAGGGGCGGGCGGCGCCCGGTGCGCACCCGGTGCTCCGCGAAGCGGTAGGCGACCATCGCGCCGAGGCTGTGCCCGTAGAAGGCGTACGGTTCGGGGCCGTCGAGGAGCTCCCCGAGGTCTTCGTCGAGCTCCGAGATCAGCTGGTCCCCGTCGGTGATCCGCGGTTCCCGCAGCCGGGATTCGCGGCCCGGCAGTCGTACGGGCAGGACGCTCACGCCCGGTCCGACGGCGCGCCGCCACCCCGCGAAGGTCATGGCGCCGGCGCCCGCGTGGTGGAAGCAGAACAGTCGGATGCCGCCCGGGGCGGCCGGTGGACGTACCGCGAGATAACGATGCACCCGAAACTCCCCTTCCCCTCGATGACCGCTTGGTCAGCTGCGGGATCAGAGGGTCACCGCCCCACCTCGCCCGTGGCTCAATTCCAGCTGGAGCGGGGGTCGTCGAGCACCGGCAGCAGGGGTAGTACGCCGCTGGATCCGTCCCTCTCGTCGAAGCCGGGGTCGTAGAGGGCGGCGCTGACGGTGTAGGACTCCACCGTCTGCCAGCTGTGGAAGGACCACTCCCATCCGGTGCCCGGGGTGCCGTCGGGCCGCAGCATCTGCACCCGCTGGTCGCGCGGTCCGAAGCCGAACTCGGTGAACCGGAAGCGCAGGCCCTGGCCGATGGCCTTGCTGTACGCCTCCTTGAGCGTCCACAGCCGCACCAGCTCGCGGTTGCGCTGCTCCTCGGGGACCTCCTCCAGCGCCTCGAGCTCGTACGGGGTGCACACCTGGCGTTCCGTGCCGAGTCCGAGCATCCGCCGGTCCTCGGACTCGGTGTCCACGCCGATGCGGCCGTACCTGCTCATGCCCACCACCAGCAGGCCTTCGGTGTGGCTGAGGCTGACGTCCAGCTGGTCGATGCCGCGCAGGTGCGGGCGCCCGCCGATCTTGTAGGCCAGTTCGAGCTCGCTGGGCCGCGCGCCGAGGACCGCGCCGGCGGCGGACTTCAGCAGCAGCCGCGAGGCGACGAACCGGGACCGGTTCTGCACGTGGGTCATCTGCTGCATGCGCCGGTGGTCGGGTCCGAGGTCGGCGGCCAGGTCCGGCGAGTCGAGGTCCGGCGGCAGCCAGTCGTCGACGGCCGCGTACACCACGCAGGTGCCGCGGTCGGCCATCTCCCGGCGTACCGGGTCCCAGGAGTGCGCCGGCCCGCGGTGGCGCAGCGGGCTCATCACCGGGTTCGCCGCGGCGCCCATCAGGACACCGGGAGCCCGGCGAGGCGCTCCACACGGTCGGCGAGCTGGAGGAAGGTGGAGGCGCCGGACATCACGTCGGGCAGGGGCAGGTCCCGCAGGGCGGGGTAGCGCAGTTCCAGCCGGCACTTGAGCTCGATCACCATGACCGAGTCCAGGCCCAGGTCGTCCTGGAGGTGGAGGTCGAGGACGGCCGGCCGCGCCGACGGCAGCCGGCCCAGCACCCGTTCGATCTCGTCCCACACCGCGTTCACCACAGCGGGATTGCTCATGTCGTCTCTCCGGGAGGTCTGGGAGCGGGGGCTGCTCAGCTGCCGATGGCGGTCGAGTAGAGGTCGTAGCTGCGGGCGTCGTCGAAGCGGTGCAGCAGTTCGGCGAGCAGGTGTTCCTCGCCGAGCGTGATGATCTTGGCCGCGGACTTGTCCAGCCGGCCCGCGATCCGGGTCACGGCCATCGCCGCCCAGACGGGGTCGGCGAGGAAGCCGGAGCCGTCCTGGTGGTGGCGCCACACGCCGAGACAGGCCGCGCCCGCGACGATCAGCGCGTACCGGTCGGCCATGGCGTACGCCCGCGGGCTCACGGGGTGTCCCCGGGGCTGTCCGGCCAGATCGGCGCAGGAGGACAGGAGTACGCGCAGCTGCTCGGTGAGCACGGCAGTGGACTCCGCGAGGACCTCCCCGAGTTCCCCGCCCGCGGACGCCGCGTGGCGCGCGGAGCACAGGAGCGAGGCGAGCAGGGAGTCGCTGCCGACCGGGGGCAGGGGGCCCTCGTGGTGGTACCCGGGCAGGTCCGCGTCGAAGGGCCGGAACAGGGAGGCGGGGGCTTCGTCGTCCGCGCGGGGCGCCACCTCGCCGAGCCGCAGCAGGTGGCCGACGATGACCGCCCGGCTGGAGGCGGTGCCCGCGCTGCCGAGGCCGATCATCGGCAGGTCGCGCGCCGTCTTCTGGAAGGTGCCGTAACTGCCGCTCCTGGCGTAGGACTCGGCTCCCAGCACGATGGAGAGGTCGTACACGGCCTCGTTGAGGACGGTCGGCAGCAGGTACTTGGCGACCGCGCCGAGCAGCCGGCTCTCGGCGGGCAGCAGGTGCACCGACCGGGTCGTGACGAGCGAGACGCAGTCGCTGATGAGCAGGTCGGTGAAGGCGTCCACCAGGGCGGTGCGCGTACGGGCCGTGTGCAGGGAGGCCCGGCTGCGGGAGCGGTGCGAGCGCGCGAAGGCCGTCGTCGTGCGCAGGGCGGTGTCCGCACAGCCCAGGGCCATGGACAGGCCGGTGCTGCGGGTCAGGGGGAAGGCCCGCTCGGCGAGCTGGGCGCCCGAGCCCGGCGCCCCGATGAGCAGTTCGCGCTCCAGGCGGTGCTCGTCGAACTCGAGCCCCTGGACCACGCAGCCGCGGATGCCCACGGTCCTGCGCCGCGGCAGCAGGCCGAGGTTCGCGCCGCCGGGGCTGTCGGGGCCCGGCATGAGGAAGGCGCTGAGCTCCCCCCGCGCGGCGCCCGGGGTGTGCGCGAACAGTACGAGCGCCTGCGCGGACGCCGCGCTGTTGAGGGCCTCCTTGCGGCCGGACAGCAGGAAACCCCCGCCGTCCGGCCGTGCGGTGAGCTGGTTGGCCAGGAAGTCGTTGCCCTGCGGCGGCTCGGGATAGGCGCACGCCATCCGGCCGCCGGCCAGCAGGAGTTCCGCCGTGTCCCGGCGCTGTTCCTGGGTCCCGTCGGCCCAGACGACGACCGAGGCCATGTACGACGTCAGCCCGTAGCCGAGGCCGAGGGCCGCGTCGCGGCGGAACACCGCGCGCAGCACGCGCGACAGCGCGTCCAGCCGGTCGAGCCTGCCGCCGAGCTCGCGCGGCACGAACTCCGCGTTGAGTCCGAACCGGTCGAGGAGCCGTTCCGCGGCGGGCAGCAGCCGGCCGCGGTCGTCGGCGGCGAGGAACTGCTCGGCGCCGAGGGGGTTTCCCGGATCCTCGAGATCCCCGAATTCGTGCTCGAGTCGTGCGATGCGTTCCTGAACGGCGGCCTCCGAGGAATCCGCCCTGTTCGTCACCGTCGTCATGGCTCTCTCCGTCCTCAGCATGCGGCCCACGGGACTCTGCTTAACCGGCGCGGCTCAAGAGGCCCTCAAGGTCTCCAGGTCAGGGTGGATCCCGTCGGCGCCACCGACCGGAACCGACTCCTGCCAGGGGGGCGGGGGGACAGCCCCGCCCCGGATGTACTGGAGGCGGTACTGGTCGGCCGGAAGCCAGAGGGATCCGTACGCCACCAAGGCGTTCCACACCGGCAGCAGGAGCCGCCGGACCACGATGTGGACGAAAGGGGGAGCGGGGGCTCTCGAAGCGGACATCGTCGCGTCCTTCCTCTGTTTGCAGGGAAGGACCACGGTCGTCCCCGCGCCTCGGCAGGGCCTCAAACAATCCTCGTGCGCACCCGCGCTCAAGTCGAACTCAAGCGACCCGTGCTGACATGCACAGAGGTTCCGCACGTAGGGAACAGGAGGAGGGCCGGCCGATGTCCCAGACAGAGCGCGGCCGACAGGTGACGCTGATGGAGCGGCTGACCACGACGGGCGATCCCTCCTCGTTCGAACGTGCGCTCGTGGCGTACGCACGCCACCGGCGGTCCGCCAAGGGGTTCGAGGAACTCGTCACCGCCGCCTGCGCCGACCGTCCCGGCAGCTACCTGCACCTGGACCGGTGGAGTTCACTGGACCGCCTGCTCCAGGTCGGGCACGAAACCGGTGAATCGCTGACGCAGCTGCAGGGCCTCGGCTCGGGAACGGACACCTCCTCCGAACTGATGGTCACCGTCGGGCGGATGGCCGTCCGCAGCAAGATCTCGGACGCCTCGCACCTCGTGCTGGTCCACGCCTGCCTCGAAGGCGATCCGAAGCGGTTCGAGCTCGACTTCGGGTCCCTGGTCGGGCAGTGCGTACCGGACAGCGGCTTCGGCGGGAGCGACCTGCTCCGCTCGGCCACCGCCCCCCGCACCTACACCGGGCTGCTGTGGTGGCTGGACCCCGAGGCCTGCGAGCGCGTGCGCCGCGGCGTCGGTTATCCGGACCGGCTGGCGAAGCTGGGGGCTTCCGCGCAGATCCAGGAAGAGACGGCCAGGCTCCTGCCGATGGCGTGAGGGCGGGCCCCACGCCCCCCGCGCGGTGTGCCGCGCGGCCCGGCTCCAGCGGAACTCCTCCCGTACTCGCTCCGGACTCCCCCGGCGCCCCCCCGCCGCTCCTGCGGGCCTCCCCCGGGACGGCACCCGCGTACGAGCCCCCTGCGAGCGGGCCGGAGCAGCATCGGAACATGGATGAGCCGACCGATGCGCAGCCTCGTTTCACCGTCCTTCGCGGGCAGCCGGACGCCGAGGAACTCGCGGCCCTGACGGCCGTACTGTGCGCCTGTCTGCGGGCGGCCCCGGACGGGGACGAGGCACAGGAGGACGCGGCGGCGACCGCGCCCTGGGGCGGCCGGCGCCGCCTGCGTCCCCGGGTCGGCTGGACGAACCACACCTGAGTTCGGGACCCACGGGCGACCGGATCGACGGCCGACGGGTCCCTGCGACGGCGATGCGTCCTCAGCGAGGGTCGAGTGTCCTTCGAGAGGGCGCACCTACGTTCCTGCTCCGGGCGGGAGCGCGGCACCCACGGCAAAGGGCGTGCCCGCTGCGCCCACCAGACATTGCCAGGGGGACCCGGAAATGACCGACGACTACCGCAGTTTCACCGAACTGATGCTCGAAAGAGTCCGGCAGACACCAGACCGCGAGGCGCTCGTCCTCGCGCCGGACAGCGACGAGACCGGCCGGGCCGTATCGGTGTCCTACCTCTCGCTCGACGCTTCCGCGCGCGGGCTCGCCGGCTGGCTCCAGGAGCGCGGCGCCGCCGGGGAGCGGGTGATGCTGCTGCACGCCTCGCGCCACCAGTTCGCCGTGTCCTTCCTGGCCTGTCTGTACGCGGGCGCCATCGCCGTGCCGGTCCCGGCGACCGGCGGCCGCAGCCACCACGAGGAGCGGGTGGCCGGAATCCTCAAGGAGTCGGCTCCCTGCGCCGTACTGACCGACGCCGCGCTGGCCCCGGGGATCTCCCGGATGCTGGCCGACCAGGGGCAGGGCCAGATCCCCTGCCTCGCCGCCGACTCCGTGCCGCAGCACCCCGAGTGGCGCCTGCCCGAACTGGGGCGCGACAGCGTCGCGTACCTCCAGTACACCTCCGGGTCCACCGGCAACCCGCGCGGGGTCGTCGTCACGCACGGCAATCTGCTCGCCAACCAGGAGGCGCTGAGGCGGATGCTCGGCACCGGTCCGGGCTCCCGGGTCGGCGGCTGGCTCCCGCTCCACCACGACATGGGCCTCGTCGGCCAGTTGCTGCACCCGCTGTGGCTCGGCGGCACCTCGGTGATGATCTCGCCCGAGGCGTTCGTGCGGCGCCCCGTGCGCTGGCTGGAGGCCATAAGCCGGTACGGGATCGAGGTCAGCGGCGCGCCGGACTTCGCGTACGGCCTGTGCGTGCGGCGGGTCACCGACGAGCAGCTCGAGGGGATCGATCTGTCCGGCTGGCGGATCGCCGTCTCCGGCGGGGAGCCGGTGTGCGCCGACACCCGCCGGGCCTTCCTCGACCGGTTCGCCTCCGCGGGGATGCGCCCCGAGGCGATGCGCGCCGCGTACGGCCTGGCCGAGGCCACCTTGCTGGTGGCGGGCGGGCCCGCCGACGGCGAACCCGTGACCGTGGACGCCGACGCGCTGGAGCAGCGCCGGATGCGCGACCCGCGGCCCGGCAAGCCCGTGCGCACCCTGATGTCCAGCGGTACGCCCGACAGCGCGACCGAGCTCCTGATCGTGGACCCGGACACCCTGGAGGTGCTCCCGGAGGGCCGGGTCGGCGAGATATGGGTGTCGGGGCCGGGGGTCGCGCAGGGCTACTGGCGGGACCGGGCGGCCACCGCCGAACGCTTCGACGTCTCCGCGGACGGCCTGGTCGGCCGGCTGCGGACCGGGGACTTCGGCGTCATGCACAACGGGAACCTGCACGTGACGGGCCGGCTGCGGGACATGATCGTGGTCGCCGGCCGCAACCTGTACCCCCAGGACCTCGAGCACACCGTGCAGCAGATCAGCGCCCTGTTCGGCACGGGAACGGCGTTCGCCGTACCCGGAGAGCGCGAACGGATCGTGCTCGTACAGGAGTTGCGTACGAACCAGCGCTACGCGCTCGACCTCGAAGCCATCGCCAAGGGCGTCCAGAACCGCATCGCCGAGGAGTTCGACGTCTCGGTGAGCGGGGTCCTGCTCGTGCGGCCCGGGACGGTGCGGCGCACCACCAGCGGCAAGGTGGAGCGGACGGCGATGCGCCGGCTGTTCCTCAACGGCCGTATCCGGCCCCTCTACCAGCACCTCGACAACGAACTGAAAGTACTGGCCGAGCCGTCGCACTAGGGGCACGGGGAAGTACGGCCCTCGAGCCGGATGGGAGTTGGACGTGAACGCGGACGCAGCGGGCGGTCCCGACGAGCGGGTCTTCGCAGCCTGGCTTGCCGAGACGATCGGCGGATACGTGGGGCGGGAGGTGCCCGAGGACGAACCGCTGTCCGAGTGGGGCCTCGACTCGATCGGCCTGCTCGGTCTGTACGGCGACATCGAGGCGCGGTTCGGCCCGCTGCTGGACCCCGCCGACATCTGGGCGTACCCCACGATCCGCGATCTGGCGCGCTTCCTGGCCATGCAGGACGGCATGAGCCGGCGCTCCGGGGAGGTGCGCGCCGCGTTCGTCTTCACCGGGCAGGGCTCCCAGCACCCGCGGATGACCGCCAAGCTGCACGAGCACCTCTCGGGGTACCGCCACCACCTCGCGCAGGCCGACGCCGCGATCGCCCCGTACCTCGGCATGTCGGTGACCGAGCTGATCCTGTCCGGGGACCCCCGGGTGCACCAGACCGCGCTGACCCAGCCGGCGCTGTTCGCCATCGAGTACGCGCTGGCGATGACCCTCCTGGAGGAACTGGAGGTGCGTCCGGTCGCCGTGCTGGGGCACGGCATCGGGGAGGTCGCGGCCGCCGTGGTCTCCGGGGCGCTGACCTTGGAGGACGCCTCGCGGCTGATCTGTTTTCGCGGTATGTACATGCAGTACCTCCCCACGGGCGGCGGGATGATGGCGACCTGCGCGGACCTCTTCGAGGCGGCGGAGGCGACGGCCGAGGAGCCGGGCGTGACGATCGGGGCGTTCAACGCGGCGCGCGCGACCGTGCTCTCGGGCGAGATCGAGGGCCTGGAGCGGGTGCGGGACCGCCTCGCGTCGATCGGCATCTCCAGCGCCTTCCTCCAGGTGACGCACGCCTTCCATTCCCCGCTGATGGAGCCGGTCACCCCGCGCTTCGAGGCGGCGGCCCGTCATCTGGCCGGGGCCGCGCCCAAGGTGCCGTTCTACTCGACGGTCTACGGGCGGCGCATCGAGGAGCCGTTGGACGCCGCGTACTGGACGGCGCAGATCACCTCGCCGGTGCGCTTCGCCGACGCCGCGCGCCAGATGCTCGCGCAGCAGGCCCCGAGCCATGTGGTGGAGATCGGCCCGAAGGCGGTGCTGATGCCCTTCGTACGGCGGATGGCCGGCTCGCGGGGGCCCGTCTGCCTCGCGGTGTGCCGCGGCCCGGAGACCAACGCGGTGGACCTGGCCGGTGTGCTCTCCGCCCTCAACGCGGGACCGCTGGCGCTGGGGTGAGCGCGCGGGGCGCGCTAGGGGATCCAGCCGGCCTCCTCGGCGATCCGGATCGCATCGATGCGGTTGCGGGCGTTGAGCTTGTCGACGATGGCCGTCAGGTAGTTCCGTACCGTGCCCTCGGTCAGGAAGAGCTGTTCGGCGATCTCACCGGCGTCGGCGCCGCGGGCCGCGAGCCGGAGCACCTGCGTCTCGCGGGGCGATATCGGATTGTCCAGGGCCTCCCAGGCACTGAGCGCGAGATCGGGATCGATCACCCGCTGCCCGTTGGCCACGGCCCGCACGGCCTGGGCGAGCCGGGCCGGCGGGGAGTCCTTGAGCAGGAACCCCGAGACCCGGGCGGCCATCGCGCGGCGCAGGGTTCCGGGCCTGCCGAGGCTGGTGAGGATCAGCGTGCGGCAGGACGGGAGGCGTTCGCGCAGTTCGGCGGCGGCGGTCAGGCCGTCCATCCCCGGCAGGTCGATGTCGATGATCGCCACGTCGGGGTTGGTCTCGAGCGCGGTGGGCACGACGAGATCACCCCGGTCGACGGAGGCGACCACCTGGAAATCGGGCTCCAGCTCGAGCAGAGCGATGAGAGCGCCGCGGACCATGTGGACGTCCTCGGCGAGTAGCAGCGACAGCATTGGTTGTTCCCCCGTTCCCAGCTTGCCGGATCAGACGGCTCGTCTTCCCAGTACCCGTACGTTCGTGGCGCCGGCACCCTCGGCGTTCGGGCACTCCGGTGGCGCGGCGGGTTCCGCCGGGTCGGGTGCGACCGGCCTCAGCGGCGCCCTCGCCGTCAGCCTGAACCGGCCGTGGGGCTGCACGCCGGAGGTGAGCCGTCCCCCGACCACCGTGAGCCTGGCTTCGAGGTTTCCCAGTCCACTGCCGCGGTCGACGGAGTCGGACTTGTGGACGGCGTCCACTCCGTCGTTCTCCAGGACCAGCTCCACGTCCTCCCCGTCGATCATCGCCTTGATGGTGCAGGACTGCACCTTGCTGTGCCGCAGGATGTTGGTGACGCCCTCGCGCAGGGCGGTCGCCAGCACGGTGTCCACCAGCGGGTGGAGCCGTCCGCAGTCGATGTCGACCTCCGCCCGGACGCCGGCCGCGGCCATGACGTTGACCACGGACTCGGCCTCGGCGGCCAGCGACATGTCGCGGTAGCCGCTGGCCACGAGCCGTACGTCGGCGAGCGCCTGGCGCGACACCCCGAGGACGGAAACGACCTCGTCGCGGGCCCGGTCGGGGTTGGTGACGACGATGCGCTGGATCAGTTCGCACTTCAGGGAAATGGCCGAAAGGCTGTAGCCGAGGAGGTCGTGCAGGTCCCGGGCGAATCGCAGACGCTCCTGGGTGACGGCCATTCTGGCCATCTCGGCGCGGGCCTCGTGCACTTCGTGGACCAGGTCGGTGAGCCGGGTGAGGCCGTAGACGACGAGTCCGGTCAGCCCCGTGGAGGTGCCCACGTACGCGAAGTCGAGGACGGTTCCGCCGCCGAGGTGCACCCCCCAGCCCAGCACCAGGGCCATGATGACCGCGAAGCCGGGCCAGGCGACGCGGGGCGGAAGGAGCAGCAGGACCGAGGCGCAGAGCGGCCCCGCGACACTGCCCCACACCGTGTCCAGCCAGACCAGCGGGAAGAAGGTGAGGACGAACTGGACGGCCAGGGCCGCGCATTTGCGGCTGGTGGACCAGCGCCGGGCCCGGGGCGAGGTGAGGACGAGCTGCAATCCGTAGAGGACGAGGACGCCCGCCGCGCACACGAGGAGCTCTCGGGTCCGGCCGCGCAGGGCGAATTCGACATTGAGCAGGGTCATGATTCCGTACCCGGACAGGACGGTGACCACGATGCCCTGCGCGAGACGCGGTGCCAGGACGTCGGAGAGTCGCCCACGCTTGTCCGGACTTAAACTTTCCACTTGTCCCGTGCCCTGAGCTAGGTCGTTGTCCGCAGTCCGGAAACGGCCCGTCATATGCTCACTCCTCAGTACGCATTTCGGGAGAGTCTGAGATCGCACTATATGCCGAGCGCGCCGAGTAGAGGACAGGTAACAGACAGTCCTGCCCGGCCTACAGGGGCAGGGGAACCGGATTGAGTTCGCCGAATGTGAGAGCCGTGTCCCGCTGACCGAGACTGTGCGGTACGTCGAAAAGCCTGCCCGGCGCGAACCTGGCGTAAAACGGACGCAACCCCGGGACGAGCGTCTTGACCACCGGGATCTCCACGTCCGGCCGCGTCTGGTCGAGGACCAGGAGCTCCATTCCGTGGGACTCGAACACCGTCTGGATGTGCTGGACGTCTTCGAGGAGGTCCGCGCGGCGTACGGCGTACGGCCAGGAAGCGGGCGTACGCGCGCTCTGCCCCGGATCGGGGAACAACTGCGGCTGGCCGGGCAGGGGCGTGGCGGCGCCGCGCCCGGGGAGCATCTGCACCATCTCGGTGAGCGCCCTGCGCAGGGCCAGGCGCGGGTCGAAGTGAGCCCCGAACCCGAAGAGGAACTCGTCGGCCGGGCCGTCTTCGTGCCGGGACACCACCGCCACGACCGGGATGCCGAGGTCCGAGGTGAGGTCCAGGGCCCAGAACCGGTGGCCGGCCCGTTCCAGCGCGGACCGCGTGGTCGCCAGCCAGGGCTCGTCGAAGGCGTCGAGGTCGAGGGCGGGCAGGCGCAGCCGGTTGTACCACCACAGGGCCACGGCGTCGCGCTCGACGAGTTCGAGGGCGCCCTGGACGACGGCGTCCTCGATGCTGCCCCCCGCGGCGTTGCCGTTGGAGTCGGACCACAGGCCGTCGCCGCGGGTGCCCGTGCCCGTGCCCGTGCCGAAGTACAGCGTGGAGGTGGGGAGCAGCCGGTGGACCCCCGCGGTGAGCGACCAGACCGGCGTCCAGTCGGTGGCGGCCGCCGGATCGAAGGGTTCGCTGACCCGGTGCAGGGGCGAGTGGGCGGCGTTCCAGCGTTCCCGGTCGGCGTACTGCCGCTCGTCGAACAGCTGGTAGGCGTTGGGGTGCAGGGCCTGGTCCCCCAGGCCCGTCAGCGTGTCCCGGATGACGAGCTCGTCGCCCTGCCGAACGGCGCTGTACCGTTCCGCCGCCTCGCACAGGGCGCTGGCCCGCGCTTCGGTGGCGGTCACGCCCTTGCCTCCGCTGCGGGCCCGCAGCACCTCGTGCACCCCGGCGAGCGAGTGCCCGCGCAGGGCGAGGTTGTGGCCGGAGTCGTAGGCGTGCAGTCCGTCGGGCAGTCCCGGTACCTGACGGACGTTGGTGACGATTCCGGTGACCGGGCTGATCAGGCGGCGGTTCTCGATGAGGATGCCCTCGGCGGAGATCGCGCGGTCGTTGCTGCCCGAGCCCTCGGCCTTCGGCCGGGACACCAGGGTCACGGGCCGGCTCGTCCGCTCGGCGACCAGCGTGGGGTCCCCGCAGTCGGGGCACTGCGGCCGGCGCAGCACGGTGTGGTGGGCGGTGCTCAGGTTGAGGCTGTCGAGGACGCAGACCGCCCGCTGTTCCGGGTAGCGCAGTCCGGCGAGCCATTTGGAGATCTCCAGCACGGCACTGTGCAGTCCCAGGGAACGTACGGCCGACAGGCTCGGGGCCGGCCGCGGGGCGGGTCCGTCCAGTCCCAGCGCGCGCTGTACGGGCAGTTCGCTGACGCGGTGCTCGGAGAGCCGGTGGGCCAGGCAGCTCCAGCAGGGCCCGTCGTCGTCCGGGCCGAAGAACGGTCCGGTCCAGGGATCGGCTCCGAAGGGCCGGGCCAGCAGCCAGGTCCGGCGCTGGATGCGCAGCCGGGCCGCCACCGCCCGCAGTTCCGGGTCCAGGTAGTCCGCGCACACCACGAGCGTCAGGGGAGCCGCCGCGTACTCGTTCACCGCGTTGAGCCCGGAGGCGTTGCAGGCGGCGCGGGCCGCGCCGGCGTCGACCCCGCCGACCGGGATCACCGCCACCTGCGCCCGGCCGACCTCGGCCGAGGCCTCGTACCCGTCGAGGCCGGCGCGGTCCCAGTAGGCCTGGGCCAGGGCCGTGTCCTCGCCCGTCAGGTCGGCGGTGGGCCGGTAGCCCACCAGGTTGGCCTCCACGAGGCTGCGCAGCGCCCGGCCGACGTCGGCGACCGGCATGCTCCGGGAGGCTTCCCTCAATAACTCGGTGAGCGTGCGGCTTCCGTCGAGCAGCGGGACGAGGTTCTCTATGCCGCCGCCGCGCAGGACGGTCACGCCCTGGTCGGACAGGACGAACGCGGCCTCGCCCGGTACGGCCTCGGCTCTGACATGGCGCTTGAAGGCGACGAAGGGCCCCGCCGAGGGCTCCTGTATCGGGGTCATGCGGCAGCCTGGACGGCGAGGGGGCTCCCCATGCCGCAGAAGCAGGGGTTGACGCACCAATCGGCGCTGCCGACACGGGAGGCGGCGGCGCTCAGGTCGTCGATGGAGAGGGTCGCGCCGACCGCCCGGTCGGCGGCGTCGGCCGCGAGGCCGAACTCCAGCAGGGCCCAGGAGAGGTCCCTGTCGAAGCTCTCGCCGGGTGTCGGCCGGGGTCCGGTGCTCATGGCTCGATCCGCGAATCGGAAAAGGTCCTGGTCCACGATCATGTCTTCCCCCTGTGACGAACGGTGCTGCTTTGGCGTCTGTCTGGGTCGAGAGTCTGGGGCGGGACCTCATGGGACCGGCAGTGCACCCGTCACCGGCCACCTATGAAATTTTCATGATTCGGGTCATGTGTGCCTCACTGGGCCGGAACGCTCCCCGGCTGCGAGTCTGCTTTACCTGACTCCAAAGGGTCGTCGCAGGGTTTGGCCGGCGGCCGTGGCCCGACAAGGGGGAGCACGCAAATGGAGATCAAAGTACTCGGGTCGCTCGCCGTCCACGAGCGCGGCGTCTCGGTGGTTCCGAGCGCCGCTAAGCCCAGGCAGCTGCTCGCGCTGCTCGCCCTCCACGCCGAGCGGGTCGTCACCGTACCCACGCTGATGGAGGAGATCTGGGGCGAGGACATCCCCCGGAGCGCGGCCACCACGCTGCAGACGTACATCCTCCAGCTGCGCCGGAAGATCAGCGCCGCGCTCGACGGGGATCCGATGCTCGACGCCAAGGACATCCTCGTCACCCAGTTCGGCGGGTACCTGCTCCAGGTGGCTCCGGGCCAGGTCGACGCCCACGAGTTCGAGAGGCTCGCCGGACACGGCCGGGCCGCCTACGACATGGGCGACTACCGTGCCGCGTCCGACCTGCTGGGCCGTTCGCTCGCACTGTGGCAGGGGCCCGCGCTGGTCGACGTACGGGCGGGGTCCGTGCTCGAACTCGAGGTGCTGCGGCTCAACGAGGAGCGCACGGCCGCCCTGGAGCGCCGCATCGAGGCGGACATCCGGCTCGGCCGCCATGCCGAGGTGATCCCGGAGCTGCGGGTGCTGGCGGCCCGTCATCCGCTCCACGAGGGCTTCTGCGGACAGCTGATGCGCGCCCTGCACCGGGCGGGCGGGGGCTGGCGGGCTCTCGAGGCGTACCAGAGGCTGCGGGGGTCCCTGGTGCGCGAGCTGGGGCTCGAGCCGTCGGCGCCGCTCCAGCAGCTGCACCAGGCCGTGCTCTCGGGCGATCTGGACCAGGTCGACCCGGTCATGACCGCCGTACCCCGGGTGCTCCAGCCCGTCGCGGTGGCCGAGTAGCGGCTTCGGCTTCGGCCGGGGAGCGGGAGCGAGGACTGGGAGCGGCGGCCGGTAGCAGGCGCCGCCCGCAGTGCCGGTCGAGCGAGGCTCCAGGGGGCGTGGCCACTGCTTTTGAGGGGTCGTTCCTAGCTTGGGCCGATGACGACCTTCGACGAACTGCTGACCACGCTCGCTCCTTCGCCGAGCCTGCACCGGTCCACCGCAGAACTCAACCGGCTGAAGGACGAGGTGAGCCGCGGTCCGGATCCAGAGGCGACGAAGCGGCAGCACGCCAAGGGCAAACTGACCCCCTACGAACGGCTCGATCTCCTCTTCGACGAGGGCACCTTCACGGAGATCGAGCCGCTGCGCCGGCACCGGGCGACCGGTTTCGGCCTCCAGCACCGCAAGCCCCACGGTGACGGCGTCGTCATCGGCTGGGGCCTGGTGCACGGCAAGACGGTCTTCGCGTACGCCCACGACTTCCGCGTCTTCGGCGGCGCACTCGGAGAGGCCCACGCCGCCAAGATCCACAAGGTGATGGACCTCGCCGAGCAGGCCGGCGCCCCGCTGGTCTCCCTGAACGACGGCGCGGGCGCCCGTATCCAGGAGGGCGTCTCGGCCCTGGCCGGGTACGGCGGCATCTTCCGCCGCAACACCCGCGCCTCGGGGGTGATTCCGCAGATCAGCGTGATGCTCGGCCCGTGCGCGGGCGGCGCGGCGTACTCCCCGGCCCTCACGGACTTCGTGTTCATGGTCCGCGAGACCTCGCAGATGTTCATCACCGGTCCGGACGTGGTCCGCGCGGTGACCGGTGAGCAGATCACCCAGAACGGCCTCGGCGGCGCGGACGTGCACGCCTCCGTCTCCGGCGTCGCCGGATTCGCGTACGACACCGAGGAGGAGTGCCTCGAGGACGTCCGCTACCTGCTCTCGCTGCTCCCGCAGAACAACCGCGAACTGCCCCCGGTGGTGCGCGGCGACGACCCCGCCGACCGCCGTACCGACGCCCTCGCGGGCATCGTCCCGGCCGACCCGGGGCAGGCGTACGACATGCGCAAGGTGATCGAGGAGATCGTCGACGACGGCGAGTTCTTCGAGGTGCAGGAGGCCTGGGCGCAGAACGTCGTGTGTGCCTTCGCCCGGCTCGACGGACACGTGGTGGGCATCGTCGCCAACCAGCCGTCCGCCCTGGCCGGCGTCCTGGACATCCACGGCTCCGAGAAGGCCGCGCGGTTCGTCCAGACCTGCGACGCCTTCAACGTCCCGCTGCTCACGCTCGTGGACGTGCCCGGCTTCCTGCCGGGCGTCGACCAGGAGCACAACGGCATCATCCGGCACGGCGCGAAGCTGCTGTATGCGTACTGCAACGCGACGGTGCCGCGGATCTCGCTGGTCGTCCGCAAGGCGTACGGCGGCGCGTACATCGTCATGGACTCGCGGTCCATCGGGGCCGACCTGGCCTTCGCGTGGCCCATCAACGAGATCGCGGTGATGGGTGCGGAAGGTGCGGCGAACGTGGTGTTCCGCAAGGAGATCGCCTCGTCCGACGACCCCGAGGCGACACGGGAACGTCTGGTCAAGCAGTACAAGGCCGAACTCATGCATCCGTACTACGCCGCTGAGCGCGGGCTCGTGGACGACGTCATCGATCCGGGTGAGACCCGTCGGGTCCTGATCCGCTCCCTGGCGATGCTGCGGGCCAAGCACGCGTCGCTGCCGGAGCGCAAGCACGGCAACCAGCCGGTGTGAGCCGGCGGCGCACGGGCCGCGGTTCCGGTTTGGTTGAAAACGGAACCGGAATCGCGGCCCCTTGCGCCTCCGGGGCGTTCGCCGCGCTCGACGAGTCCGGTGGGCGAGGTGTTTTGAACGATATTCAGCGATGCGAACTCCGGGCTCCAGGAGTTCTTCCCCCAGCAATGGCTTCGAGACCTCGCGGTAAAAATTCGGGCACCGAAGGGCGGGGCCGAGCGGGAAAATTCATGAATGATCTCGCGGTGTTCTCCCGGAACGGCGCCGGCAAATGCGGTGGGCACGTGCGGATCCCCTCAGCCACAATGCCCGAATGGAAACGGGTACGAGAGGGCGGCCGGCCGATCCCGCACCGGCCGATCCCGCAGGTGATCCCGCGATCGATCCCACGGGCGAGGGCCTGCGGCTGATCGGCAGCGGCGATCCGGCCGCACGCGAGCGCGGCTGCGTCCTGCTGGGCCGGGCCGGCGAGCGGGACGAGTCCGTGCGCGCCGGGGTGGCGACCGCGCTGGCCGCCCTGGCGGGTCACGAGACCGACGTACGGGTGCTGCGCGCCCTGGCGTGCGCGCTCGGCGGGACGGCCGACGGGCGCGCCGTTCCCGTGCTCGTCGCCCTCGCGGAACATCCCGACGACCGGGTGCGCCAGGAGGTGGCCGGCGCGTTCACGGGGGTCGCCGGCTGCCCGCCGGACGCGGACGCCGTCCGCACGCTCCTCGCCCTGACCCGTGACGCGGACCCGCGGGTCCGCGACCTGGCGACGTTCGTACTGGGCTTCCAGCTGGAGGCCGACGGCCCCGAGATCCGCTCGGCGCTCTGGGAGCGGACGGGCGACGAGGACCGCGAGGTCCGCGAGGAGGGCGTCCGCGGGCTCGCCCGGCGCCACGACCCGCGGGCCGTCCCGCTGCTGGCCGAGCTGCTCGCGCACCCCGACGGCGCGCACGTCCACACCTTCGACGCGGCGCGGATCCTGGGCGTCCCCGAGCTGCTGCCCGCGCTGCTGGAGTACGAGCCCGGGGACGCCGGGGTAGCCGCCGCCGTGAACGCGTGCGATCCGGCGAGCAGGGCCGAACGCGACGCCGGAGCCTGGGAGTTGGTGTGCGCGCTGCACCGGCTCCGCCCCGACCTGGACGCCGCCGTCTCCTCGGAGCTCTACGGCTGGGATCTCACACTGAGCCTCGCCGCCTCCCCCGACCCTTCGCACTACGACGCGGAGGCCCTGCTCGCGCGCGCGGGCGGCGACCCCGGGCGCGCGACCGAACTGGTCTCGGCCGACCTCGCCCCGGCCGAGCCGGTCCCGGCCGAGGTCCCGGCCGAGCCGGTCCCGGCCGAGGTCCCGGGGGCGGGGCCCCCGGCACGGCCCGGCATCAGTGTCACTGGGCGGTGCGCAGGCCCGTAATGACCATGTGGGTCAGGAGCGCGTAGCTCTCGTCCAGGTCCTCGGGGAGGGCGAAGCCGCCCCCGGTCTCCAGGGATACGAAGCCGTGGGCCGTGGCGCGCAGGCAGCGGGCCGCGTGGATGGCCGCCGAGTCCTCCATCCCGTAGGCGCGCAGGGTGGCGAGGAGGATGCCGACCAGGCGCCGGCCGGCCTCGGCCGTGTGGGGTTCGGGGGACTGCGGCATGGCGGCGTACCGGCCGGGATGGCGCTGGGCGTAGGCGCGCCAGGCGGTCATGAAGGCGCGGACCGCGTCGTCGGCGGAGAGGCCGAGGACGGCCCCGCCCACCTCGTCCGCGAGCTCGTTCATGATCCGCGCGGAGAGCAGGTCGCGGAGTTCGGCGAGGCTGCGCACGTGCTTGTAGAGGGAGGGCGTGGCCACGCCCGCCCGCCCGGCGACCGCAGAGAGCGTCAGGGCCGCGGGACCCTCCTCGTCGACGAGCCCCAGGGCCACGTCGACCACGGCGTCGGCGGACAACGAAGCCCTAGGCAATTTCAGCCCCCTTCAGGAAGGAAACGATCGCCGCGACGGTCTCGGCGGGGAACTGCGCGTGGGCGTAGTGCCCCGCGCCCTCGACCATCTCCAGGCGGCCGCGCCCCTCGGGCATCGCGGCGACGATGGCGGCGCCCTCGGCGCGGGGGTCGGCCCAGTCGGGGTCGAGGGTGCCTTCGATGACCAGCGCGGGGCACCGGACGTCGCCGAGGCGGGCGCCCGCGTCGGTGGGGGCGGACATGCCCATCTTGGCGACGACGGCCATCCGGCCGGGCCGACGCAGATCGGCCTCCAGCGCGGCGACGTGCCCGGCGAAGCCGGCGGGGCGGACGCCGGGGTAGGCGTGGCCGAGGTAGCGCTTCCACAGACCCACGCTGCGCAGCATGCCGGTGCCCATGAGGAGGAGCATGCCCTTGCGGTAGCGGGCGTTGGACCCGAGGGCCCCGAAGTCGATCTTCTGCGCCCGGGTGAAGGGGCCGATCTCGACGACCGCGCGGACCAGCCCGGGCTCCTCGGCCGCCGCGATGGTGGCGGCGCCGCCGGCGAAGGAGTGCCCGACGATGACGGCGGGACCGCCCAGGTGCCGGATCAGGGCGAGCAGGTCGCCGGCGACGTCGGTACGGGTGTACGAGGCCCAGCCGGTGCTCGATTCCCCGTGCCCCCGCAGATCGGTGGCGGCAACGCGATACCCGGCGGCGACGAGCAGCGCGGCACTCTCCCGATAGGCCCCCCGATTGTCCCCCATCCCGTGAGCGAGCACGACGAGCGGCCCCTCCCCGGCAACCTCGTAGGCGATCCGCCCACCCTCGATACCCAGAAACTCCGTCACGCCTGCCTCCCGAACCCGTTACCCACACCCGTAGGCTAATGCCTGTCTCCTAAAAGCTAACCCCATTAGCTTCAGGGGTCAACCCACCCCTCCCACGGCGAGCTGGGCCCACGCGCCGGCCTGAGCCCTGACGGCCTCGCCGCGGATGAGGTTCTCTTCGCAGGACCGCCGGCGCACCACCCGCCCCGGCGGCGGCATGGATGGCACCGGTGGCGCCGAGCGTGACCGTGCTACGGGCACGCGAACCGGCCGCGGCGACACCGTTCCTTTCGGTCAAGCTCCAGTGCGCGGCGGAGCCCGCGCCTCAAACGCCGGCCGGGCCGAGAAGGCGGATCTTGGCTGAACCGGGCCCACTCGACGTGCGTGGTGCCTTCGTGGTGACACTGGGGGCCGACGCTCAGGGGAGGGCGCCATGCGCAGCCGGTGGGCCTGGGGGGCCGTGGGGGTCGGGGGCGTCCTGCCCCTCGTCGTGGTCGGGGGCGTGGTCTCGGTCCTGGCGGGGTCGGACGGTGGGGTCTCGGGCGGTACGGGTGCTGCGGGCGGGGGCTCGCAAGCCGCGGGGTCGGGGCCGCGGCTGGACGCCGCGGGGCACTTCTTCCTGGCCGTGGCGGTCATCCTCGCGGCGGCCCACCTCGGCGGCCGGATCGCGCGGTGGGCCGGGCAGCCGCCGGTGATCGGGGAGATCTGCGCGGGACTGGCGCTCGGCCCCTCGCTGCTCGGGCGGTACGCGCCGGACGCCACGGCCTGGCTGTTCCCCGCCCCCTCGCTGCGGCTCCTGGACGGGCTCGCCCAACTCGGCCTGGTGCTCTTCGTGTTCGGGGTCGGGCAGGAGCTGGCCGGGCAGGGGTTCCGGGGGGTGGCGGCGCGGGCCGTGCTGGTCAGCCAGGCGTCGATGCTCGTCCCGTTCGCGGTCGGAGCGGTCACCGCCACCGGACTGCTCGGCTTCGCCGGGCCCCGCGCGGACCCGCTGTCCTTCGTCCTGTTCGTGGGCTGCGCGCTGAGCATCACCGCCCTGCCGGTGCTGGCCCGGATCCTCACCGACCTGGACCTCACCCGGACCGAGCCCGGGCGGCTCGCCCTGTTCGCCGCGGCGGTCGGCGACGGCGGGAGCTGGCTGGTGCTCACTGCCGTTCTGGCGGGCGGGGCTGCGGTCTCGGCGGTGGGCGTGGCCGCCGTGGCCCTGCTGCTCCTCGGCCCGGTGCGCGGCGGGCTCCGGCGGTGGGCGCGGGCGGGCCGGGACCGTGCGTACCCGGTGGCCGCGCTCACCGTGCTGCTGGTCGTCACGGTCACCGGCGCGTCCGCGCTGACGGCCGCCCTCGGTGTCCACCAGCTGATCGGCGCGCTCCTGGTGGGCCTGGCCTGGCCCGTCGGAGCCGCTGGCGCCACTGCCGCTGCCCCCGCCGCCGCTGCCCCCGCCGCCGCCGTTGCCGGCAGGAGCGAGGCCGACGGCGGTGACCCCGTCGACAGCGGCACCGCCCACAGCACCGCCGGCACCGCCGGCACCCCCGACAGCACCGCCGCCGCCCCCGGCCCCGCCTCCCAAGCCGCCGCGGGCCTGACCTCGACCGCCCGGACCGTGCTGCTGCCGTTCTTCTTCTTCGGCTTCGGCCTGACGACCGATCTGGCGGGCCTGCGCTGGGACGCCCGTACGGCCGGTGCCCTCGCGGTCCTGCTCTCGCTCGCCGTGCTCGCCAAGATCGCCGGACCCGCCCTGTGCGCCCGCCTGACCGGTATGGCCTGGCGGCCGGCGCTCACCCTCGGGGTGCTCCTGAACGCCCGGGGCCTGACCGAGCTGGTGGTCATCCAGATCGGCTACCAGGCGGGTGTCATCGACCGGCGGCTGCTCGGGGTCCTCACCCTCGTGGCCCTGATCACCACAGCGATGACCACTCCCCTGCTGCGCCTCCTGGGCGTGGACCGCCCGGGCCTCAGGAAGCCCGGGCCGTCCGGCGCGCGTAGTGGCGGGCCGCCTTCGCCCGGTTCCCACAGCCCGTGCTCGAGCACCAGCGGCGGGTGCCGTTGCGGCTGACGTCGTGGAAGCGCAGCCCGCAGGTCGGGTTGGCGCAGGTGCGGAGCCGTTCGGGGGCGGTGTTGAGCAGCCGGAGGTAGTCGGCTGCGGCGAGGTGGCCGAGCAGGCGGGCCGGGTCGGGGGCCTCCAGGCGTTCGACGGGGCCTGCCGGGGTGAGCAGGCGGCGGATCCGGCCCCCGTCGAGGAGCCGGTTGAAGGCGTCGAAGGCGGCCGTCCCGGCTCCCCGCCCGGCCACCGCCGCGGACCCGGCACCAGCCCCGGCACCGGCCCCGGCCCCGGCACCGGCACCGGCCACACCAACAGGCCCGGCCACGGCCGCGCCGCCACCACCACCCACTCCCGCCACGCCCCCGCCCACCACACCGGCCAGCGCCGCGCGCGCCTCCCTGGCCGCGGCGAGGGTGGCCGGGTCGGCCCGCAGTTCGCCCCTGACGTAGAGCGGGGCGGCACGTGAACCGCCCAGCCAGAGCGCGAGACCGGCCAGGGAATCCAGCAGGTCGTGCCGCCCGTAGCGGTCGTGCCAAAGGGTGTTGAGCAGGTCCAGGCTGAGCGGCTCACCGGTCAGCGGGCGTGGATCCCGCATGGTCACCTCCGTCGTCCGGGTATCACGGCTGCTGGTACGGAGAAGGCGCAGGTCGGGGACGAGCCCTCGGCCCGGTACTGCTCCGCGGTGTGCGGCCCGGCGACGATCCCGGGCAGGATCAGCCGCCACAGCCGGGTCACGTGGCGGCGCAGCGGGCGACAGGAGCGGCCCGGCCGCAGGTCCTCCGCCCGCAGGGAGACGTCCATCCCGATCAGGGAGAACACCAACTGGGAGGCGATCTCCCGGGGGTCGGCCGCGCCGTGCAGTGCGGCGGCCAGCTCGGCGCGCACCGGCTCCGTCCACGAGCCGGCGGCGTCCGGGTAGTGCGGGAACTCCCGGGTCAGCCGGGCTCCCGCGCGCGCGACGTGGTCGTGGCCGAGCCGCCCCGCGACCACGTGCGTCATGTCGACGGCGGCCTGCAGCGGCCGGATCCCGGCGCGCGGTACGGAGTCCAGTGCCGCGGCGGTCGTCTGCCGGGCCTCGCTCCGCACGGCTCTGACCAGGTCGTCCTTGGCCGGGAAGTGGTACATCAGGGCGCCCTTGGTCACGCCCGCGGCGGTACAGATGACGGCGAGCGAAGCCCCTTCGTAGCCGTACAGATCGATGGCCTCGGCGGCACCGTTGATCAGAGCCCGGCGCGTCCGCTCGGCCCTTTCCTGCTGCGCCATGGGCGCTCCTCGTGCGTAGGGGGGTGGAGACGCCGGCCGTCCCTTCGGGACCGGGCCGGCCCGCGGCACCGGGCGCCTGAGCGGTCTCGGGGAAGTGGGGTGCGTTTCCGCGTCGTTCGGTGCGGTGCCTCGGCGTGCTGCCGCATCTCCCGCGTACTGGACGTACTCGGGTGATGCGGCAGTGCGGCGAGGTGCCGTGCCGGGCGGCGCGGAAACGCACCCCACTTCCCCGAGACCGCTCAACACCTCCGTGGAACGTGGGGGGAGAGGTGCGGCGCCCGCCGGGTCGCCCTCCCCGGGGACAGCCGGGAAGGGGCCGCGGGCCGATCCGGCCCGGAAGGGACGGCCGACGGGTGGTG